>JANYBR010000511.1 GCA_025360685.1 Pseudomonadota bacterium | reverse complement strand
GTAAATTCGATTTCCTCTCGCCATGGGAAGGCGCGGACTATCCGCTGCCGGGCGATGAGAAGGCGACTGCGCCGCTCGCGTCGCCGAAAGCGGGGGCGTGATGACCGAACAACCCGGCATGCGCAATTTCACCATCAATTTCGGACCGCAGCATCCGGCGGCGCATGGCGTGTTGCGCCTCGTGTTGGAACTGGACGGCGAGATCGTCGCGCGCGTGGACCCTCATATTGGTCTGCTTCATCGCGGCACCGAAAAACTGATCGAGCAGAAGACCTATTTGCAGGCGATCCCGTATTTCGACCGGCTCGATTACGTCGCGCCGATGAACCAGGAGCACGCCTTCTGCCTCGCGGCGGAAAAGCTGCTGCACCTGCAAATCCCCCGCCGTGCGCAATTGATCCGCGTGCTGTTCTGCGAGATCGGGCGGCTGCTCTCGCACATCCTCAACGTCACCACCCAGGCGATGGACGTCGGTGCGCTGACGCCGCCGTTGTGGGGCTTCGAGGAACGCGAAAAGCTGATGGTGTTCTATGAACGCATCAGCGGCAGCCGCATGCATGCCGCCTATTTCCGCCCCGGCGGCGTGCACCAAGACATGCCGCCCGGCCTTGCCGCCGACATCTACAAATTCTGCGAACACTTCCCCAAGGTCTTGGACGATATCGAGACCCTGCTGACCGAAAGCCGCATCTTCAAGCAGCGCAATGTCGATATTGGCGTGGTCAATCGCGCCGAAGCGGAGATGTGGGGCATGTCGGGCGTGATGCTGCGCTCGACCGGCGTGAAATGGGATCTGCGCCGCAGTCAGCCCTATGAGTGCTACAGCGAACTCGATTTCAAGATTCCGATCGGCAAGAATGGCGACAATTACGACCGCTACGTTATGCGCATGGAAGAAATGCGCGAAGCCAACAAGATCATGATCCAGTGTCTGGACAAGATGACGCCGGGTCCAGTGGTGTCGCAAGATCACAAGGTGACGCCGCCGCGCCGCGCCGAAATGAAGACTTCGATGGAAGCCCTGATCCATCACTTCAAGCTCTATACCGAAGGCTTTCATGTGCCCGCCGGCGAGACTTATGCCGCGGTCGAAGCGCCCAAGGGCGAATTCGGCGTTTATCTGGTGGCCGACGGCACCAACAAGCCGCAGCGCTGCAAGATCCGGGCCCCCAGTTTCGTGCATCTGCAGATGATGGATCACATGTGCCGGGGCCATATGCTGGCCGACGTCTCGGCGGTGCTGGGTTCGCTCGACATCGTGTTTGGGGAGGTCGACCGGTGAGTATGGTGGCCAATCCCAATATCGACATCGCCCAGAAACAGCTCGACGCTTATAACACGCAAGATCTGGATACCTATGTGTCCTTCTTCGCCGAGGATTGCATCGTCTCGGGCCTGAACGGTCGGCCCACCGAGACCTGCCGCGACGCCATCCGTGCCCGTTACACCAAGGCCTTCGCCCAGTTCCCGCAAAACAAGGCGCATCTGAAAAGCCGCATCACGGTCGGCAGCACGGTGGTGGACCATGAGAAAGTGGCGCGCGCGCCGGGCGGCGAGGAATTCGAGATCATTGCCATTTATTCCTTCCGCGACGGGCTGATCGCCCGCGTCGATTTCGCGAAATAGGTTTTTCATGCTGCGCCGTCTTGCCCCGCCCGAACTTCAGCCCGCCGGCTTCGCCTTCAACGCGGAAAATGCCGAATGGGCGAAAAAGGAAATTTCCAAATATCCGCAAGGACGCCAGGCTTCCGCCGTGATCGCGCTATTGTGGCGTGGCCAGGAGCAGGAGGGCTGGGTCACCCATCCGATGATCGAGAGCGTCGCCCAGATGCTCACGATGCCGTTCATCCGGGTGCTGGAAGTGGCGACCTTCTACACCATGTTCAACCTGGTGCCGGTTGGCACCTATCTGGTGCAGGTCTGCACCACCACGCCCTGTTGGCTGGCGGGATCGGATGCCGTCGTCGATGCGTGCAAGAAGCACATTCATCCCGCGCAGCACGCGGTTTCGGCGGACGGCAAATTCTCCTGGATGGAAGTCGAATGCCTGGGTGCTTGCGTCAACGCGCCGATGCTGCAGATCGACAAGGATTTCTACGAAGACCTGAACGGCCCGGTCACGGAAAAGCTGCTGGAAGAACTGCGCGCCGGACGGGCGGTGAAGCCGGGTTCCCAGAATGGCCGCCACACCTCCGAGCCGCTGGGCGGAGCGACCACGCTCGGCGATCCGGCGCTGTATGACGGCTCGATGATCGGACACCAAAAGCGCAGCGCCGCCGCCACCGATGCCGACGGCAAAACGCCCGCCCCCAAACCGCCGGGAGCAGCCAGCTGATGCTTGCCGATCGTGACCGCATTTTCACCAATCTCTATGGCCTGCAGGATCCGGGTCTGGAAGGTGCCAAGAAGCGCGGCGCCTGGGATGGCACCAAGGCCGTCCTGGAGCGCGGCCCCGAAGCCATTGTCGACGAGATGAAAAAGTCTGGCCTGCGCGGCCGTGGCGGCGCGGGATTCCCCACCGGGCTCAAATGGTCCTTCATGCCCAAAGAAGTGAAGGAGAGGCCGCATTATCTGGTCGTCAACGCCGACGAAAGCGAGCCGGGCACCTGCAAGGATCGCGATATCATGCGTCACGATCCGCACACCCTGGTCGAGGGCTGCCTGATCGCCAGCTTCGCGATGCGGGCGCATGCCTGCTACATCTATGTGCGGGGCGAGTTCATCCGCGAGCGCGAGGCGCTGCAGCGCGCGATCGACGAAGCCTATGCCGCCAGACTGATCGGCAACAACAATCTTAATGGCTGGGATTTCGATCTTTATGTCCATCACGGTGCCGGCGCCTATATCTGCGGCGAGGAAACCGCGCTGCTGGAATCGCTCGAAGGCAAGAAGGGCCAGCCGCGCCTGAAGCCGCCATTTCCCGCCAATGTCGGGCTCTATGGCTGTCCCACCACCGTCAACAATGTCGAAAGCATCGCGGTGGCGCCCACCATCCTGCGCCGCGGCGCCGAATGGTTCGCCGGCATCGGCCGTCCCAACAATTTCGGCACCAAGGTGTTCTGCATCTCGGGCCATGTGAACAAGCCCTGCAATGTCGAAGAAGAGATGGGTATCCCGCTGCGCGAGCTGATCGAGAAGCATGCCGGGGGCGTGCGGGGCGGCTGGGACAATCTTCTGGCCGTGATCCCTGGCGGCGCTTCGGTGCCGCTGATCCCCAAATCCA
>JANYBR010000385.1 GCA_025360685.1 Pseudomonadota bacterium | reverse complement strand
GCCCCCCCCACGGAGGGGTGGCCCGGACACGCCGGGCCATGACAAGTTGGGATGTTTCAACACTTCTGTAACGTAAACCTCGATCTCCAATTCAAAATGCGTGAAGCCGTGGCGCACGATGCCGCCGCGTTTTCTCCAGTTCGAGCGGAACGGCGCCTGCATCGATGCCTCTTTCGATGTCGGAAAGTTTTCGCTCCATGGCCCAAGCGGCGGCTGCATCATGCCGCCCAGCAACCCCTTCTCGGGCCGCTTGACGAGTAACACCGCGCCCGATCGATCGGTCGCGACGAACGCCGCGCCTCGTTTCAAGGGCCGCGGCATCTTTGCCGCCTTGACGGGCAATGCTTCCTGAATGCCGCGCCTGCGCGCCTCACAACCATTTGACCACGGACAGCGCACGCAGGAAGGATTCTTGGGCGTGCAGATCAGCGAGCCCAGATCCATCAGCGCCTGGGCAAAATCACCGGCGCGTTTCTCCCGAACGAGCGACTGGCCGAGTTCGCGCAAACGAACTTTGGCTTTCGGCATCGGCTCGTCGACGGCGAAAAGTCGGGCCAGAACGCGCTCGGCGTTCGCGTCGACCGCCGCTTCGGCTCTGTCGAACGCAATGGCCGCTATCGCGCCGGCCGTATAAGCGCCGATCCCCGACAATTTGCGCAGGCCCTCCGCGGTATCGGGAAACCTGCCGCCCATCTCGCGTGCCACAAGCTTTGCTGTCGCATGCAGGTTGCGCGCACGCGCGTAGTAGCCAAGCCCGGCCCAGGCGGTCAGCACGTCGTCCAGTGGCGCGTCTGCCAGCGCCTTCACGTTTGGCCACGCTTTGAGAAACTTCACATAATAGGCGCCCACCGCCCGGACGGTCGTCTGCTGCAACATGATTTCGCTCAGCCAGACGTGATAGGCGTCGGCCTTGCGACCCGCGCGCGCGCGCCAGGGCAGTTCGCGGCGATTCAGGTCGTACCAGGCCAATAGCCGCGCGGCGCGAACCACGTTTCTCTTTTGCTTTGGCGAGCGCGGCGGCGGCATACTGCGAGCATGGCGCAAAACGTCAAAGACAAACAACCCGAAGAACCACCGCAGCGGCGCGCGCGACCCGAGCCTGTGGGCCGGGACATCGGCTACTCGGCACGGACCGCATTCGCGCGTGCCGGGTTTGTCGACCCCACCTTGGTGCTGCGCTGGGTCGAAATCGCGGGCGCTGACACGGCGCGCATCGCGCGCCCGATCAAATTCATGGACGGCGCATCGGGTGGCACCCTGACGCTCAGGGCCGAACCCGCCGCCGCACTTTTCCTGCAACATGAAAGCCGTTCGCTGTGCGAACGAATCAATGCGTATCTCGGTCGACCCGCAGTGGCGAAGCTGCGCTTTGTCCAAGGCTCGCTTACGCCGCTTCCGGAGCCAAGACGTTTCCCCAGGCCTGCCGAACCGGCCACGACTGATCCGGTTCGGGTGTGGCACGGGCCAGAGGGCTTGGGTAACGCCTTGGTGAACCTGGCCCGCAGACGCGCCGGCGGCCGGTTGACGGATTGAACCGCGCCGCCACCTCTGCCAAAAGCAGGCGGAACCCAAGGCGGAGTCGCCCGTGACGCGCACACAAGTCCTTATCGGTATTGTTGTTCTGGCCGTGTTGGCGGTTGGCGGCGTCTCTTACTTTTGGAGCCGAAGTTCGGCGCCGGAGCCGGCCATAATGGCCGCCAGCATCACGACCAGTGGCGCCGTACCCGGCGACCGGACCTTGGGAACGCCGGGCGCACCGATCACCTTGATCGAGTATGCCGCGCCGATGTGTCCGCACTGCGCGCGCTTCAATGAAGAGATCATCCCGCATCTTCGCGCCGAGTACATCGACAAGGGCAAGGTGTTCTACATCTTTCGCGTCTTTCCCATCGGGGCAGCAGATGTCCCCGCCGAGGAGCTCGCCCGCTGCCAGCCTGCGGATAACTATTTTCAGTTCATTGACCTTCTGTTCCGGAATCAGGCGAAGTGGGATCCGGAGAATGGCGTAACGGACGTTCGCGGTGGTCTAATGGCCGTGAGCCGAATCGCCGGCATGAGCACAGAGCAGGTCGATGCATGTATGAACAACCAGGATGAGCAGAAGCGCATCATGGCCGTCGCAGCGGATGCTGCCACACGGTATGGCGTGAGCGGCACTCCGACGCTGGTCCTCAATGGCGACGTTCAGCAGGCGGGCGGAATGCCCTGGTCGGATTTGAAGGCACGATTGGATTCCCTGCTGGCCAAAAAGTAGTGGCCGGCGCATCAGCGTAGGACGGCGCATTTAATTGAAATTTACTCGGCTCAGGCTTTCCGGTTTCAAATCGTTCGTCGAGCCGACGGAGCTCTATGTCGAGCCAGGCCTGACGGCCGTGGTCGGGCCGAATGGCTGCGGCAAGTCCAATCTTTTCGACGCCTTGCGCTGGGTGATGGGCGAAACACGCCCGACATCTGTGCGCGGCAGCGAGATGGACGATGTAATCTTCTCCGGCTCCGCCGGCCGTCCGGCTCGCAACATGGCCGAAGTAACGATCTTCATCGACAATGCGGACCGCAGCGCCACGGGCGCCTACAACGAATACGACTCGATCGAAATATCGCGCCGCATCGAACGCGAGGCCGGTTCGGTCTATCGCATCAATGGCCGGGACGTCCGCCAGCGTGACGTGCAACTCTTCTTCGCCGACGCGTCCACCGGCGCCGGCTCCACGGCCTTTGTGCGCCAGGGCCAGATCGGCCTGCTGATCAGTCAGAAGCCGCTGGCTCGACGCGCCATTCTCGAGGAAGCAGCCGGAATCGGCGGGTTGCATCAGCGCCGTCACGAAGCCGAATTGCGCCTGCGCGCGGCCGAAACCAATCTCGGCCGGCTGGACGATGTGATCCGCGAGGTCGAGACCCAACTTGCCAACCTGAAGCGCCAGGCACGGCAGGCGTCGCGCTATCGCAATCTCTCCGGTCATATCCGCAAGGCCGAAGCACTGGCGCACTATCTGCGCTGGACCGCGGCGGAACTGCGCATGCGGGCCGTCGACGAAGAGCTCAAGGCAGCCTCGTCGCTCGTCGAAGCCTGCACCGGCCGCGCCGCCGAGGCCTCGATCGCACAGGCCAACGCCGCCAGCGAACTTCCGCCGCTACGCCAGATCGAGGCCGAACGCTCGGCCGCGTTGCACAGGCTGGTTGTCGAACGCGAAGCGCTGGAAGCCGAGGAAGCGCGCGCCCGTGAAATGGCCCAACGCCTGCGCCAGCGCATCGCTCAGACCGAACAGGACATCGAGCGCGACCGCGTTCTCGACAAGGATGCGGCGACCGCTTTGGGCGTGCTCACGACCGAAGCCGGCGGCATCGAAAATTTGATTGCCCGCTCCAGCGAGGAGCTCCAGGAAGCTGAGGCGGCGGCGACGTCGCTGAACCGGGCGCTCGCCGCGGCAGAACGCAATCTCGAACGGCTGACCTCCGAACTCGCGGAGTGGCATGCGCGCAAATCGAGCCAGGAGCGTTCGCGCGAACTTGCGACTGCGCTGGCCGAGACAAGTGGGCAGCAGCTCACGGAAGCTCAAGCAAGGCTTGACCGCGCCATGCAGACCGCGTCCGAGGCACCCGACGTTCGCGCCGCCGAGTCCGTCGCAGATTCCGCGCGCGCGCGCGCCGAAGCGGCACGCATCGCAGCCAACGCCGCCCGCGCCACTCTTGACGAAGCCGAGCGCGCCGAAGCCGACTCCCGCGAGCCGCTGGAAAATGCCGAGCGTGAATGGCAGCGCCTGGCAGCCGAAGCCAAGGCGCTCGGGGATCTGTTGCGGCCCGAAGGCCCCGATTTGTTTCCGCCGCTGATCGATGCGGTCAAGGTCCGTCCCGGCTACGAAGCGGCACTCGCTGCCGCGTTGGGCGATGACCTCCAGGCGCCGCTCGACGAAGCCTCGCCGCAGCACTGGCGCAATCTTGGACCGTTCGATTCGTCCGCTCCTCTGCCAGCCGGTGTGAAGTCCCTCGGCGATTTCGTGCAGGCACCGGAAGCGCTCGCCCGCCGACTTGCCATGACCGGCATTGTCTTCCCCGACCAGGGTAAAGGGCTGCAAGGTACCTTGAAGCCCGGTCAGAGACTGGTTTCACCGCGCGGCGATTTGTGGCGCTGGGACGGATTTTCCGCCTCCGCCGACGCACCGTCCGCAGCCGCGGTTCGCTTGTCGCAGCGCAATCGCCTCACGGCGCTCGACACGGAGATCGAGGGCGCCCGGGACCTGCGCGCCAAGATGTTCGCGATCTATTCTGCGGCACGGGACACGGCAGCGGCGGCCAGGGAAGCCGAACGCACCGCCGAACAGGATGAGCGCAACACCGATTATGCCCTCATCGCATCGCAGGACAATTCGACCAAGGCCGCGCGCGCTGCCGCGGAGCGCGCCTCGCAGCTGGCATCGCTCGAAGCGGAAATCCGCCGACTGAAACAGTCGCAGGACGCGGCGCTTGAATCGCGGGCTCAGGCCGATGCGGAACTCGCCGCGCTCGGTGACGGCGTTGTCCTTGGCCAGGACGGCGCGGCTGCCCGCACCCGCACCGCCGAAGCGCGCTCCGAATACAGCGAAGCGCGCGCCACGCTGGACGGTCTGAAGCGCGAAGGTGATGCGCGGATGCGCCGCCTGTCCGCCATTGCCGATGACCGGGCCCGCTGGGAAGAGCGCCGCAACGCGGCTGCCTCGCATATCGATGAACTGGAACGCCGTCGCGAGGAGCTCGCCGCGGAACTCGCAACCGCCGAGGCTGTCCCCGACGTGGTTGTGGCAAAGCGAAACAGCCTGCTCGACGCGATCGGCACCGCCGATACTGCGCGCGCGCAGGCCGCCGATGCACGCGCCACCGCAGAGGCGCTGCTTGCCGACGCCGACAAAGTATCAAAGGCCGCCGACGCCGCTCTTTCGACGGCACGCGAGGAGCGCGCCCGTGCCCAGGCCCTTTCGGAAGCAGCCGGAGCCCGCATCAACGAACTGCGCGACCGTATCCGCGACGAGCTCGAAGCGGTGCCTGAGGAACTCTACGACCGCGCCGAGATCAAGGACGATGAAGAATTGCCCGCCCTCGATCAGGCCGAGAAACGCGTCGAGAAGCTGAAGCAGGAGCGCGAACAGCTTGGCGGCGTCAATCTGCGGGCCGAAGAAGAAGCCAACGAACAGGAATCGCGTCTCCTGACGCTCACCACCGACCGAGACGATCTGATCGGCGCCATCGAGCGCTTGCGCCGCGGCATCCAGAGCCTGAACCGCGAAGGCCGCCAACGGCTGCTTGCCTCGTTCGAGAAGGTGAACCGCAATTTCCAGGAACTGTTCGGCAAACTGTTCGAAGGCGGCGAGGCCAAACTGAGCTTGACGGAATCGGAAGATCCGCTCGAAGCCGGTCTGGAGATCTTCGCGCGCCCGCCGGGCAAGCGGCTGCAGTCGCTTGCCCTGCTCTCCGGCGGCGAGCAGGCGCTGACGGCGCTCGCACTAATCTTTGCCGTGTTCCTGGTCAATCCGGCGCCGGTGTGTGTGCTGGACGAAGTGGACGCACCGCTGGACGACGCCAATGTCGACCGCTTCTGCAACATGCTCGACGAAATGACCCGCCTGACCGACACACGCTTCCTGGTCATCACGCATCACGCGCTGACCATGTCGCGCATGCACCGGCTGTTCGGGGTGACGATGGCCGAGCGGGGCATCAGCCAGCTCGTTTCGGTTACGCTCGCGGAGGCGGAAAAGGTTGCGGCGGAGTAGCGTTTCCAAGCAGCGCGCGCATTTCGCCGCGCCCGTGTTTTTTGCAAGGAATCCCGCTGGTTAGAACCATTCTAGCGTCATTGACAGTCGGAATACCCAACCCTATGTTCCGCGCGCCTTCGAGAGAGCCGCGAAGGCCAGCGTTTGTGCGGGTTTTTTGTCAATTTCGGGAGTGGGGAGCATGGCTGCTCAGGAACCCGAGAACCTGCGCGAACTCGGCGAGCGGCTCGACGACGCCCAAAAGCGAAACGCCAAGCGGGATGTTCGTCCGCCGCCGACGCAGTTGGGCATCGCGTCGCGGTTTGCGACGGAGCTCGTGGCGGCGCTGCTGGTCGGTGGCGCCTTGGGATGGGGACTGGACTGGCTCTTCGGGTTCTTCGGAATCCACACAAGGCCGCTCTTCATCGTGGTGTTTTTCGTGCTGGGCGCAGCGGCCGGAATCCGCAATGTGATGCGCGCGGCGACTGAGTTGAACGCCGAGATCGCAGCTCACCCCGCGACCTCGGCGAAGGACGATAAGGAGACCTGAGACCGTGGCGATGAATCCGATGGAACAGTTCACCATCAAGCCGATCGTGCCCCTGTACATCGGCGGCTACGATGTCTCGTTCACCAATCAGTCGCTGCTCATGGTTGTCGTCGCCGTCGCCGCGTCGCTGTTTCTGACGCTGGCAATGACCCGGCGCAGACTGGTGCCGTCGCGCACGCAGTCGATGGCCGAGATGTCCTACGAATTCGTCGCCAATATGATCCAGTCTTCGACCGGCGAAGACGGTCTGCGCTTCTTCCCGTTCGTCTTCACGCTTTTCGTTTTCGTGCTGTTCAGCAATTTTTTCGGCATGGTGCCGGGCTCGTTTACAGTGACGAGCCAAATCGCCGTCACTTTCGCACTGGCGTCGCTGGTCATCCTGACCGTGATCGTCACCGGCTTCGCAAAGCACGGCATCGGCTTTCTCAAGCTGTTCGTGCCGAAGGCGCCGCTGCCCCTGCTCTTTCTGCTGGTGCCGATCGAAGTGATTTCGTTCCTCACCCGTCCGATCAGCCTTTCGGTGCGTCTGTTCGCCAACATGCTGGCCGGCCACACGATGCTTGCAGTGTTTGCGGGTTTCGTCGTGCTGCTCGGCGGCGCGGGCGGCGTGCTCTCGGTGCTGTCCATTGCACCCATGTTCCTGATCGTGGCGATCATGCTGCTCGAACTGCTCGTCGCGTTCCTGCAGGCCTATGTCTTCGCGATCCTGACCTGCATCTATCTCAACGAAGCTCTTCATCTCCACGACCATCACTGACCGGAAGGAACTAAGACTATGGACGTCGCAGCAGCAAAAATGATCGGCGCGGGCATCGCCTGCATCGCGCTCGTCGGCGCCGGCATCGGCATCGGCAACGTGTTCGGAAGCTACCTGTCGGGCGCGCTGCGCAATCCGGGCGCCGCCGCGGGCCAGACCACAAACCTGCTTCTCG
>JANYBR010000471.1 GCA_025360685.1 Pseudomonadota bacterium | reverse complement strand
ACCCCGCCGATCTTGTGCGCCGCTAAGAACGAGCCAGATAGCGGACGCTTTCGACCCAAAGGAGACTTTCTCGCTCACGCCGACGGCGAGCATTCGTCGGTCAGGGAGCGCACAGCGACCATCGCTGAGGCCTGACGCTACACGCCAACCCGCGACCGAGCCGCGTTTCGCTTCTTGAGTTGGCTCTGAAGGAAAACGGTATCTCGGGTTATTTCGGATTTGGGTAGAGGATAAATAGACAGCAATTCAAGCAGATTGTTCCAGACATCTGCTTCGCTATGCCTCGCGCCCATCTGGACCAAGAGACCAAAATTTAGCGGCGCAGCCTTTCTCGTAAGACCACTGAGGGTCGAACAATCTGCCGGTAGCTTACCCGGATCGAAATAAGCAGCGGCGATGCCGACTATGACGATGGCGGAGCAGGTGAGGCCCACAGAGCTACCAAACAGGCTCTGGCCGAAGAAGACGGATGCGGCGAACGCGACGAAAATTGAAAGAACTGCCGTGAGACAGCCAGCCAGTCCGCTTCGCGTCAGGTTACAGGCGGCAGGCGAACACCAGCTTCGCGTTCAAGCTCTTTAAACTTTGCGCGCACCCGACCTGTCTCCAGAAAGTGGAGGTCCGTCGATGGATTGAGAATGGTGTGAAAACCCAGTTTCCTCAATCCGCGCCGGAGGCGATAAAATGTCGTGGCGCTGGCACACTTCCGGTCAGTTTCATTCGCTGGAATTTTGCTTAGGAGAAGGTCATAGAGTTCGCCAACGGTGTAAATATGTTCGCCCTCCACGTTGGTTATCTCGATGCCAAACGCCTCTTCGACGTTTTGAACAAGCTCAACTGTGTCAAGATCATCGTCCAATCCGAGGGTGTTGGTCATGGGCACCACAATAATTGCCTACCACAACAATATCATAGAACGAGCGACGCGGCCGGAGAGAACTTTTGCCTAACCCGCAAACCGATAACGCACAGAAGCGAACTTTCCCTCAGCCTGAACCAAACGAGGCGGAGGTGCCGAATTCCCGCTTTCCACCCATAGCGGACATGAACACGACTGACGGGGCTGGCGATCAATAGGGCACTGAGTTGCGGCATAAGCTCGGCGCTCTCTCGACTCTGATCTCAAGTGTCGTGATCGGCGCGGTCGGACTCTGGGCCACGACGGAGTATAACGCCAAGCAACTGGCCGTGAGCCAACTTGAGCAGAAACAGGCTTCCGAAATTGAGCTCACCAAACAGCTCGAAGATCTGTTCCCCTATCTGTCGTCCGACGATACGAACAAGCGCAAATTCGGCTATGCGATGTTCGTAGCACTTGGCAGAGAGACTTTGGCCCTGTCGCTGATGGGTGCAAACAATGACCCGGCGGGCCAACCGATCGCAGCGAGTCTCACGACCAGCACCAATCATCTCATTGCGGCGCAGGCGATGTCTGTAAATTCCTCACTCAAGCTCAACGCCTGGCTTGTTGCGTCGCCCGCTGCGACCGGCGTTGGCAATCCTCCAATATCACCGGCACCCACCGGAGGTGGGATACCGACGCTCAACCCCGATCGTGTCAACGCGCTTCAACAATGGGTGGGCACACATTCGGTCATCGCTGGATTGAAGGATGTTCCTGTCGAGGCACTTCTCAACAGTCCGGATCCCAAACTCGCGGCGGTCCGCGGCGAGGCAATCAGGGATCTTGGGATCAAATCGCTTGCGATCGGTGCTTCTCCCTGATGCCAGGCCGAGCGTTCGGCCGGGACCGCTCAACTTGGGGCTGTCTCATGCTCCTGCGCGAGCGGCGCGACGATTTGGTGCTCTGTTTTCGAAGAGGGACGCGATTGCGCAGTGTTGCGTTCGGCAGACCAATAATCAGTCGGCACAAACAGTTCTGTCGCGCGGGGCCGCGAGCAGTCGTCCGTCGCGCAGCACCGGTTGTTCGCCGCCCGGTTGGTTCTGAAGCTTGTCTGCGACAAAGGTTCGATAGGTGCCCCAGAGAGGCGACTGAACGAAACGACAGCGCGTAAGCGATTCGTGCAGGTGTGTCAGATGCGCAAGAAGATTGGCGGCGTGTCGATCCTCTATCGCATCTGAATTTCCGGACGTGATGGCGGCGACAGCATAGAGCGCGTCGCTAAGCGATGCGGCCAAGCCTTGCGAGGAAAGCGAATCGCGAGCCAAAGCCGCGTCCCCAACCACTGTAGCCTGGCCAGCATTGGTCCACTGGACTGAGCAAGCGCCCGATGCGCCGCACTCGAGAGAGGAGAGTGGCGGCATACCATCGCACAACCAGCCAGCCCCCTCTTTGCGCAACACCTGTTCGATTTGCTCCGGGGTGCGGTTGAGCCAAGGACCTCTTCCAGCGATACCGATACCAATGCGGTCGGCAGACCCCAAACGATAGGCATAACCGCTGGACAGCGCGGCGATGCGAAATTCTGGCGAGGCCGACACGCCGCGGCGCTCGCTCCAGAAAAAACGGCTGGCCCAGGGACGATCCGGGCGCGTCCGCGACCGCGCCGTCACCGAGGAGCGGCCGGACGCATCGATCAAGACTCGAGATCGCCAGCCGTTGCCGACAAACTCTTTGATCCAGCGAGGCTGTGTACCGTCCGCAATGAGCGTGATGACGCCAGTCCTTCGCACGGCTGAGAGGAGCGCTTGCTCCAGTCGGGGGCGCTCGATGTGGGCGGTCTTCGCGCCATGGCGCCAGCTTGGCGTGGGCGCCTCCCAGCTTGCCCAGCCCCCGTCGTTAAGAGTGGCGGCGCCCAGATCCCGCGGATTGACGCCAAGCTCGACCAGAAGTGCCAGCGTGCGCGCCGGAATCGCATCGATCCGCACCGGATCGTCAGTCGCTGGAAGGCGGTTCAAGACAAGGGCGGTGCGGGCCGATTTGGCTGCAGCAAGCGCACTCACCAGTCCGGCAGGGCCGGCTCCGAGAACCACGATGTCAAACTGGCGATTGGAACTCACGGCTTGAGCAGACTCGGCGGCGGAGCGACGGGTTTGAAACGCGCATCATTCGCCGGCAGATCAAGGGCAAGCAGAAAGCCCGCGTCGGTGAGGTCGTCAGCGGCTTTGTCCAAGCGAGAGACCATCGCATTGCGCGCTGCGTTCACATCGAGCGCGCCATCGGGAAGACCCGTCTTATAGCCACTGTAGAGCTTGTCGAGCAGCCAGACATATTCGCGCTGCAGTGTTTGGTTCAGGGCGTGATTTTTGGGCGCGGGTTTGGGTTTCTCACTTCGCAGATACGTGGCAGGCTTGTGTGGCTTCAACCACTCCTGCAATGCCAAAAATGTGCGGTAGTGGTCTTCGCCCTCCGTCATGATCGTGCGCACGGCTTGTACATCTTCGGGCGGATGACCTTTGACGAGTGTGGCAAGGATATTCGCATAGAGGCCGTCGACAGTTTGCGCCGTCACCGCCTCTGACGGCTTTTCGATGTCAATGAAGCGTTGTTGCGCGTCGAGCGTGAAGGCGCTGATCAAGACAGCGACGGTTTTGTTCAACTTCCCGCCTGGCAACAGAGTCGCGATGCCTAGGGCCGGCTCATAGTTTGGGCGACCCAGAAGTGAGGCAAGCACGGTATTGACGCCTCGCAAGTGTCGCATCTCGCCCAGTGCGATTCGCATCAGCTCGGCCCGCGTGGCGCGAACATCGTCACGCAGGCGCCCGTTCAGCACCCCATCCGGCTTCAAGGAATAGGCAGCGGCGAGATATTCGTGAAGCACGGCAAGCTCGACGCCGGCGGCATAGCGCAGATGCGTCTCGAGGGTTTTGTCGTCCGGTAGAGGCGTTCCTAAGAATGCGCGCTGCGCATAGGGGGTGCTTTGTTCGCGGCCTTCGATGACAAAGTTGAGTTTCTGCCAGACTCGGTTGATCTCGTAATATCGCATTTCGACCCGGGTGGGATCTTGATTGGTCGCGGGCTTCGGTGGCGTATTGAGGGTTCGATCGCGGCGTTCCCAGGGCACAGGCACATACCATTTGGGATCGGTGGTGGGTTCCGAGGGCAGTGGCGGCAACGCGATGTCAGGATGGTTCGAGGCCCAGTAGAAGCAGGCGCAATCGCGAAAATCGTGTGTCCAGGGACTGCAGAGCGATTGCGTGAGTTCGCCGGGCGCGAACATATCGGCCAGCGCGCCGTCATCATTAAGATAGCGTGCGCGTTTGCCAGAAATGTCGACGGTTGCGGCGGGCTTGCGCGTGTGCCACGTCAAGAACACATCCGTACCTTCGGTCAGAAGTCGCACAGCGGTCCAAGCATTGATGGGTAGGCGCCCCTCACCGGTGGAAGACCGATTTCTCAGTTTGGAAGGTTCGAATTGCAGAGTCTTTAATGGTCCAAACGTGCCTTTGATGGATTTGACCGTCCAGTCTCCGCCGGCGGCAAGCGCGCGATAGGCTCGATAGGTCGGCTCATCAATCGCGCCCTTCTTCTTGCGCGCCGCCTCGACGCCGGCGATGTCGACCGAAACAAGTGCGATCTTGTTGTCGATGACATCGGTTTCGAGAAAGGGGAAAAAGCGTCTCTCCAGATTGCGCAAGTCGCATTCCAGACCGGGAAAACAATTGCCGATTCCCGACTCAAGTCGCGTCGATATCGGATTGCCCACAACCAGTCTCGGCTTGGCATAGACCGCTTGTGTCTTGCGGATGGCCGGCGCGTTGCGCGCGAGAAGCTTGATCGGTTCGGAAATATCGGAGTCGCTCATGCGACGGTCTCCTGGCAAAGGGCGGATGGCGCGTCCTGGGATGGGCCGGTGAGTTCGCAATAGGCGCTGAGGCAGAACCCCAG
>JANYBR010000441.1 GCA_025360685.1 Pseudomonadota bacterium | reverse complement strand
GGCGTTCGCGATCTCGCCCGGACAGCGCACCGGCGTCGCGTGGTTTTCCGGCGCGGCGCTGCTGGCGATCATCATTCTGTGGCAAGTCGGCGAATGGTATCGCCGTAACGGCACCACCCGCGCGGCGCATCATGGCCATCTGCATCTGACGGGCGCGCTGTCGCCGCTTCGCGTGCGCGCCTCGCTCGCCATTCTCGTCGCGCTGATCTTCTCCAAGTTCGTCTACATGGCGAGCATCTCGAGCTATTACATCTTCTACCTGATCCACAAGTTCCACCTGTCGGTGCAGGGCGCGCAGATTCACCTGTTCCTGTTCCTCGCCGCCGCGGCGCTCGGCACGATCAGCGGCGGACCGCTCGGCGATCGCTTCGGACGCAAATACCTGATCTGGTTTTCGATCCTGGGCTGTTTGCCGTTCGCGCTGGCGCTGCCTTACGCCAACCTGTTCTGGACCAGCCTGTTCAGCGTCGGCGCCGGACTTGTCCTGTCGTCGGCATTTCCGGCGATCGTCGTTTATGGCCAGGAATTGCTGCCCGGACGAGTCGGCATGATCTCCGGACTGTTTTTCGGCCTTTCGTTCGGCATGGGCGGACTGGGTGCGGCGGCACTCGGCCTGCTCGCCGACCGGGAGGGCATCGAGTTCGTCTACAAATTTTGCTCCTTCCTGCCGCTGATCGGACTTCTCGCCGCCTTCCTGCCCGACCTAAGGCGGCGGGAAGGCCAGGGCGAACGTGTTTAGCGCCGGATCGGCGGCGTAGCCGAGATAGGGCAGCGCGAAAATATCCTCGACCGAGCGCAGCATGCCGTAATGGTTGATCGGCGCATCCACCACCGTTCCCGGTTTTATGAATCGCGACAGCAGGATCGCGCCGATGCGCCCGCCGCCCGGCCCGTAATAGCCCGGCGCCTTGACGTTGGGTCCCGTCGGCTCGTTGCAGCAGGCGGTGGCGTCCGTGCCGGCCTCGTCGAAGGTGATGAGCAAAAGCCCATCCTTCTTGTACGCCGGCGCGGCCAGAATGCGCGGCACCCAGACCTTCAGCCAGGCATTGGCCGTGACGAGTCCTCCGGGCCTGCCGTCCTTGCACGGCACATCGTGCCCGTCATTGCACACGTTCGGCGTGATGAAGGTGTAGTTCGCCGTGGTCGCGACCTGCCTCAGGTCGCGCCGCAGGGAAGCGAAGTTCACCACATTGGTGTCGCACACCGGATCGCGGTCGATGATGCTGTGGAAATAGATGAAGGGGTTGTGGCGATAGGCATAGGCATCGGTCGGCGTGGCGGGCAGCACGCCGTCGCCGCCGAACAGCGGCCGCGCGCAGCGCTTGGCCTCGCGCCCGTGATCGTTGCCCATGTCTTCCATGTAGCCGCGCCAGGTGAGGTACTTGGCCTCGAGCTGGTCGGTCACGGTCTTCACCGCGCCGGGATAGACGCAGCCGTCGCCGGTGGCGATGCCGGCGGAGTCGATCGGTGCCGGCGCGCCGTTCAGCGTGAAGTCCACATATTTGTGGCAATCGGCGATGGTCGTGTTGGCCTGGGGCTGGCCGCTGATCATGGTGATGTAGTTGCCGAGGCTGGCATGGCCGGTGGCGTAGTAATTGTTCAGCATCGCGCCCTTGGCCGGCAGCTTATGGCCGAGATAGGGCGCGACGGTCGCGGCGCCGAAGATCTTCTCATAGTCCTGGTTCTCCAGAACGATGATGAAGACGTGCTGGATCGGCGGCAGCGCCGAAGCCGGCGCGGCGGTGACAAACAAAGCAGTGGCGCCAATCAGCAAACTCACAAAACGCGAGATCATTTTTTCTCCTCAATTACTACAACGCCCCAACCTGTCATTCCCGGCCGAGCATCACGGAGTGATGCGAGGGGAAGGGAACCCAGGTGGTCAAAGCGATCATACTCGCGAACCTGGGTCCCCTTCCCTCGCTTCGCGCAGGGCGCGAAGCTCGCCGGGGATGACATAAGTGGATGACACAATTGTGTCTCAAACCCCCAGCGCCGCGCGGCGTTTGAGGCTCGCCGCCGGCCAGAGCTTCTTCATGCTGTAATAGGCCTTGAACGCCGGCACACCTTTGGGCAGTTTCAGCCAGGCGAGCTTGGACCGCGTAAAGATATGCACGTCGGGCGCGACCGGCTTGTCCAGGGTCGTGGAGCGCACGAACAGCAGCACCTTGCGCCGGCCGTAATCGCTCCACAGCGCCGTCTGGCATTCGGCGCAGCGGTAGATGTCGTGCGGGCTGCCGGAGTCCGTCTTCATGGAGATCGGGACGGGCTTGCCCTTCACGAGCTTCACGAGCTTCACGTGCCTCGCCTCGATGATCGCGTTGATGGCGAACGCGCTGCTGGTCTGGCGCTGGCAGTCGGTGCAATGGCAGCAATTCACGAACATCGGCTTGGCGGTGAGGCGATACTTCACAGCGCCGCAGAAGCACTGGCCTTTGAGGGAAACGGGCATTGCTTTCACCGCTGGCGCCGGCGCTTTTTCCCAAACAATTCAAAATTCAAAATCCAACGCGCTTGGCAAGAGGAAACCGCCCCGCGCACTCAAAAGTCGCAAATCGTCACCCTCACACGCAACCTTTGTCACGCAGAATTCTAGAACAAACGTGGAACGTTGGCAATTGCTTTGGCCGGAAGGGGAAAGAGTCAAAGGCCGGAACAAGCAGTCGGCGTTAAATTCGGACGCAGCGCGAATACGTCAGCA
This sequence comes from Pseudomonadota bacterium, assembly GCA_025360685.1. Classification (GTDB taxonomy): domain Bacteria; phylum Pseudomonadota; class Alphaproteobacteria; order Micropepsales; family Micropepsaceae; genus Rhizomicrobium. The sequence continues at coordinate 1,141 of JANYBR010000441.1, read as the reverse complement.
AGTCGCCCGCAACGCGAACGACATGTTGAATAATTCCGCTGAACTACCGGAACGTCTCAAGGACGCGCTCATGGTCGCTGTGGACAGCTTCACGAGCTCTGGCGCGGTGCTGTTCTCGTCCTCGGCAGCGCACCACGCCGTACAATTCGGCAGCAAGGATAGGGCCTTGAATCCGCCGAGCAAATGAAGTGGCACACCCAAAATCATCCTATTGACGTCTTTCGAAGACCAGCTTCTCCTGCTAGCCGAACCAGACGCTGGAATTGTGATGCAACCTTCTTCCTCGAGCGTTTCTGCACTGACGCTTGCTGCATTTGACGCACTGCGAACGGGAAATGCGAGGGGAGCCTTTGACCGGTTCAATGAGATCGTTGCGCAGGGAGATTCTAGCGTCTCTGTTTTGCTTGGACTTGCTGCAGCTTGCAGCCAATTGGGGAACCGGAAAACGTCGCTCGCAACGCTCGATAAGGTCCTGGCGCTCGAGCCGACGAATTTGCGGGCGCTTCTTATGAAAGGCGATCACTTCTTGGAATTCGGCGACAGTCAAGCCGCAATTGCATTTTATATGTCCGCTCTTCGGATGTCGCCCGCGTCCGAGATGCTGTCGCCAGGATTGCGAGATGATCTGCGTAAGGCGCAGAAGACTTGCGAGGATTATTCGGAAAAATATGAAGCATTTCTGCATGACTTCTTAGAAGATCATGGATTTGACCCAGCGCGCTCAAGCACCAGATTCGCGCAATCGGTTGAACTCATGATGGGGAAACAATTGATCTACCATCAGCAGCCGCAACACTTCTACTTTCCCGAACTTCCGCAGATCCAGTTCTACGAGCGGAGCCAATTTCCCTGGCTGGGCGCCATAGAAAGCGCCTCAGCAGATATGCGTTCTGAGCTACAAGAGATTCTACGGGAGCCCGATACGTTTGCACCCTATGTCGAGAGTTATCGGAACAGGCCCAATATCGACGCGACTGGAACTGTCGAAAATCCAAACTGGTCGGCGTTCTTTCTGTGGAAGGCGGGAGCGATTGTTCCCGAAAACGCCGCGCGTTGTCCAAAGACTCTACAAGCGCTCAAGGAAGTTCCCCTATGTCACATTAGGGGCCGCACGCCTTCGATTCTATTTTCGCTGCTACGG
>JANYBR010000335.1 GCA_025360685.1 Pseudomonadota bacterium | reverse complement strand
AAAAGACACCGCCAACGAGACGCTGGAAAAGCGCCTGTGGGCTGCGGCGGACCAGTTCCGCGCGAACTCCGGGCTGAAGGCGGGGCAGTACTCGACGCCCGTCCTGGGCCTCATCTTTCTCCGCTTTGCCGAGGCGCGTTTCGCCAAGCGCCGCGCCGAACTTGAGAAGGCCGGGGGTTCCGCGCGCCGGGGCATGTCGCGCATCGACGATCCCAAGGCTTACATTGCTGAAGGCGTCCTGTTCCTAACGCCGAGCGCCCGCTTCGACTACCTACTCCAACGACCCGAAGGCAGCAACGTCGGCCGCGCCGTCAACGAAGCGATGGCCGACATCGAGAAGCACAACCCGCAGCTCGCGGGCGTCCTGCCGCGTAACTACCAGATATTCAACGGCATCCTTCTCAAGGAATTGCTGAAGAAGGTCTCGGAGATTCCCGTCAGCCTCGACTACGACGCTTTCGGGCGCATCTACGAATACTTCCTTGGCCAGTTCGCGCGCACCGAAGGGCAGAAGGGCGGCGAGTTCTACACCCCGGCGCCCATCGTGCGCCTCATGGTCGAGATCCTCGAGCCCTTCCACGGCCAGATCCTCGACCCGGCCTGCGGCTCGGGCGGTATGTTCGTTCAGTCTGCGCGGTTCGTCGCTGAACACAAGAAGAACCCCGCGTCGGAGCTCTCGATCTTTGGTGTGGAGAAGACCGACGAGACCGGGCGCCTGTGCCGCATGAACCTCGCCGTGCACGGGCTGGAGGGCGACATCCGCCATGGGGGCGATGTCAACAGCTACTACGACGACCCGCACAAGGCGGTGGGCCGTTTCGACTTCGCGCTCGCCAATCCGCCATTCAACGTCAACGCCGTGGACAAGGACCGGCTGAAGGACGCCGTCGGGCCGGGCCGTCGCTTTCCTTTCGGCCTGCCGCGCGCCGACAACGCCAACTACCTCTGGATCCAGCTCTTCTATTCCGCGCTCAACGACAAAGGCCGCGCTGCTTTCGTCATGGCCAACTCCGCGAGCGACGCCCGCTCGTCCGAAATGGAATTGCGCCAGCAACTCATCGAAGCCCGCGCGGTGGACGCCGTGGTCGCCGTCGGCCCGAACATGTTCTATACCGTCACGCTCCCCTGCACCCTGTGGTTCCTCGACCGCGGCAAAACGAAAACACCGCGTGCCGACAAAGTGCTTTTCATAGACGCCCGCCACATCTTTCGCCAGATCGACCGCGCCCATCGCGACTGGAACGAAGCGCAGGTCGGTTTCCTCGCCAACATCGTCCGCCTTTACCGCGGCGAGGAACCCGATTTCACCCTTGCCGGCGAGGAAGCAAAAGCAAAGCTCGTGGAAATCTTCGGCAAGAGGTCGAAATACGCCGATGTCGCCGGCTTATGCAAAGCCGCCACGTTGAAAGAGATTGAAGCACAGGGTTGCTCGCTCAATCCGGGCCGTTACGTTGGCGTCGCACCGGGTGAAGATGTCAGCGACGAGGATTTCAAGGAACAACTCGAAACGCTGAACGAGGAACTCGAGGCCCTCAACGCGCAGGCGCGCGACCTCGAGCAAACCATCGCAGGCAATGTGGCAGAGATTTTGGAAGCATGACGATGGTCGCCAAGGTCACATGGCCATCCAAACGACTTGGCGAATTGGCCGAGTTCCGCAACGGAGTGAACTACAACAAGAGCAGCTTTGGCGAAGGAGTGAAAGTCGTCGGTGTGTCCGATTTCAAAGACTACACGAAGCCGAGGTATGGCGAACTTGAGCAGATAAACCCAGAGGGCATCGTCACCGAGCGCAATATTCTCCGAGACGGTGACATCGTATTTGTTCGGTCCAATGGCAACCGAGATTTAATTGGTCGCAGCCTCTTCATCGACCAGCCGCCGGAGGAAGTCACCCATTCAGCATTTACGATTCGGTTACGGTTCAACTCCAGCGAGGTTCACCCGAAGTTCTTCGCCTATTGCTTCCGAACTCCACTCATCCGCCACGGGCTGACGGCTTCAGGCGGCGGCACGAACATCTCGAACCTGAATCAAGATATTCTCAACGCACTCGAAGTTCCCTTGCCCCCGCTTTCGGTGCAACGGCGAATCGCGGGCATCCTGTCGGCCTACGACGAGCTGATGGAGAACAGCCAACGGCGTATCCGGATCCTGGAGGCGATGGCGCGCGCCCTCTATCGCGAGTGGTTCGTCCATTTCCGCTTCCCCGGCCACGAAAAGCTCCCGCGTGTCGCCTCCCCCCTCGGCGACATCCCCCAAGGCTGGGAGGTGAAGAAGCTCGCAGACGTAGCCGAAGTGAACCGCGCTCAAATCAACGCCCGCAACGCGCCGGAAGAGCTTCACTACATCGACATTTCCTCCGTAAGTCCTGGCCAGATTGACACCATCACGACGTACGCTTTCGCCGACGCCCCCGGTCGTGCGCGTCGCATCGTCCAGAACGGCGATGTGTTGTGGTCGTGCGTCCGCCCGAACCGCCGTTCCTATGTGCAGGTGATGCATCCCGAACCAAATACTATCGCGTCCACTGGCTTCGCCGTGCTCACCGCGCGGAAAGTTCCGTTCACATTCCTCTACTTCGCCACGACAACGGACGATTTCGTCGTTTATCTCACGAACAACGCCACCGGCGCAGCCTATCCGGCCGTCACCGCCGCGACGTTCGAGAAAGCCGACTTGCTCATCCCGTCCGCACCGTTGTTCAGGAAGTTTGGCGAAGCGACGATTGCGATGGTCGAGCAGATTCATACGCTTCAGCACCAAGTTCGAAGCCTCCGCCAGACGCGCGACCTGCTGCTTCCGCGTCTACTTTCGGGCGCGACCCTCCGAGCCGACGTTACACAGCTGAGGCGGTCCGCTGGTGTCCAACGCGTCGAGTGAAATGGGGAGGGGTATGGGGCATGAGCGACTAGGAGTTCTTCCAAAGACGAGACGGTGGCGTGCCATTGTTGCTGAGATCGCAGCCGTGGATGTTCCACCTAGTGATGTGCCACAAATTGCGAAGCAGACACTAGACGCTCTCGGTTCTCGATACGTCGACCTTGCGTCCGACGCCGGTGTGGAAACGGCGTTTGCATTTCTCGTAGATATCGCTCGTATGGCTGCCGGAAAACAGGCGAGCGATATCGCGACGAGATCGCCCCTAAGCTTCGTTGCTGACCTCGGGCAGCGGCTTAATGCTACGGAAGGGTCCATGGAGGTAGCCGAGATCGTTCGGCGTGCTGCCGCAGATGCAATTGCAACATGGGGCAGAGAAAACGCCTCAACCCAGGCGGCGCTATTTGCTGATTCTCCTCCTGTAAACGCTTGGAGCGGGCTCGGAACTGGAGCTGGCTTCTGTGAGTTATCAAGGTTATTTTTCTCGCGGCTCACCGAGCGCTATCTCAGCTACTTCCTAGACCGAGAGGCGTCCGCTGCACTTCCAAATCTGCACGCAAGGGAACAATTTAAGCAGCAGCTGCAGGCACATCTTGGCGATGTATCGAAGCACTCCTTCGAGACAGCAAAGATTACACAATCATTCGCCGCAGGTTGGTTCAATAAGAATGCAGTAACGAACAAGCCGACGCGGGCGCAAATTCGGCACTTTCTTTCATACGCCTTTGCCAAATTACGGGAAGACCTCCGGCGCGAGGATCGGCAGTGAGCGGGTTCAGCCGCCCTCGAACCATATTCTGTAACCGCGCTTCGCGCACGGCAATCCGTCGGCGAAGGAGCGATCCTGAGCCACTGGTTCTGGACTATCGCGATGACAGCAAGATAAGGCTAGCGCTTCCAGATTTCGTTAGAAGCGTCGGCACAATTCCTCCACGACTTCTGGACTTGATGGAGCTCGCTGGCTACCTGTTTGCCGCGGACCGGCTAACCACCCGCGGCCAATCAGACGCGTTGATGTTTGACTCGTGGTCGCGCAATTTCCACGTCGCAATGAAGGTGAGGGACGCGAAGTTCTGGGGCAGTGAGACAACGCAGAAGAAGCTTACAGATCTCTTACTCTTTATGACTGGGGATCGCGAGTTCAGGTTCGATTTCCAATCAGGGCATACCACGGATCGTGCACATCTATTCGACAGTGAGGAATTCCAGATTACGCCAGGAAACCCTCATCACGTAATGCTGTTCTCTGGCGGCTTGGACTCGCTCGCAGGTGCCATCGAGCGCTTGAACAATTCGAGCGATATCGTTTGCTTGGTGAGTCATCGCTCCGGACAGCCGTCAACGGCAAT
>JANYBR010000319.1 GCA_025360685.1 Pseudomonadota bacterium | reverse complement strand
CCTGATCGAACGCATGGAGCAGGACGGCGTGGTCTCGCGGCCCAATCACAAGGGGCTTCGCGAGGTCCTCTTGCCGGATCATGAGGATCATTGAGGGCGCGATACTTCTAAGGTTGGCTCTGCTGGAAATGACAGCGGAGTTTGCGGCCAACTGGTCCTATCGCTTGCTATGCTTCGGCTAGCTTCGCGGGAGAGCTTCATGTCCTACATCGAACAATCACTTGGCCAGGGGGAAACGCTGGTCGCGCGCGCCCAATTCAGCTGGTGGTACTCCTTCAAGGCATGGCTGGCGCTGATCTTCCTGGGCTGGTGCATCATCGGAATCGTCATCTTCGTGCGGATGATGGTGCGCAAGCGGACGACCGAGATCGGCATCACCACGCACCGCTTCGTCGAGAAGACCGGGCTGTTCAACATCAGGACCTACGAGGTCGCGCTGCCGAATATCGAAGGCGTGAGCATGACGCAGACCTTCTGGGGCCAGATCGTGGGCTACGGCCATCTGCGCATCGAGGGTACGGGCGTCGATCACATCGACCTGCCCGACATCGCCGATCCCGTCGCATTTCGCGCCGCGATAGAATCCGCCAGATCGGGCGGCGCCAAGCGCTGACGCGTACCCGCCTTCGCAATGCCTTAGTTTTCAATATGATCCAGAGGACCAATCCGGAGACCTTCATGCGCACGCTTTTCCTGTCCGCCGCGGCCATCGCGTTGCTTGTCTCGTCGGCCCACGCCGCAGACGCCGGCAACGGCAAGACGATCTTCGCCCGCTGTGCGATCTGCCACACGGTGAAAAAGGGCGGGCCCAATGGCCTTGGTCCGAACCTGTTCGGTGTGGCCGGCCGCAAATCCGCCTCGGCGCCCGGCTTTATGTACTCCGGTGCGCTAAAGAATTCGGGCATCACCTGGACGAACGACAAGCTCAAGTCCTGGATCACCGCTCCGGCGCGCCTGGTGCCCGGCACCAAGATGGCGTTCGGCGGTATCAGCAATCCCAAGCAGGCGGACGACGTCGTCGCCTATCTCGGTTCGTTGAAATGATGGCGCGCGCTGCCGCGGCAGCGATGGCGGCATTTGGACTCTGTGGCTGTGTCGCCGCCAAGCCGGTCGAACCAGCCAATCCCGACTTCACCTGCACCTTCGTGCATCGTTCGACGAGCGTGGCCTCGCTCAAGCAACTGCCCGGCCCGATTCAAAAAGCGCTGCATGATCGCGTCGGCGAGATGGCCGACCGCGGCGAGTTCTTCAACAATGGCGACGTGGTGACAAAGCCGGCGCCGTTCGATCGCTTCATCCGCGGCGGCGAGATCGGCGAGCGCTGGTACGCGTGGTACGAACATGGCGGCATCGCCTATTGGAAACAGATCCTCATCTTTGGCTCCGATCCATCCGGCGCGCCGCACGTCATCGCCGAAGCGCACGCGATTGGCCAAGACGCGCTTTGTGCGCAGACGGATCGGCTGCTCGACGAAACGACTCGCTAACGCGTTTTCAAATTACACTCCTCAACACCATGGCCGCCCTTGAGGCGGCCACCTAGTCAGCGCGCGTCGGCGCGCTGGAAGACTTGTTCAAGCGCTGGGTGGCCGGCTCGGAGGCCGGCCATGGTGAAAAGGGGCTCTGGCGGGATCCGACTTCGGATAAGTTCAGTCTCACCGTCTCTCTCTGCCGTCTTGCGGCGGAATGACGCACATATCCACAAAATGCTGCATCGCACCCAAAATACCGAAGGATTCATTGGCCTTGTTTCCTCAACGAAACCGGAATGACGGTTCGTTGACAGGGCCAAGGGCCGGACCTAGTTTTTGCGCCGCACAAGAGGGGGCGGTCACCTAAAAACGCGGCACGCGCATCGCGCGCCCAAGCTAAACCAACCGCCATCGATCAGGGAAATTCGCAGACATGAAGGTACTGGTGCCCGTCAAGCGGGTGATCGACTACAACGTGAAGGTTCGCGTGAAGGCGGATCAGTCCGGCGTGGACCTCGCCAATGTCAAAATGTCCATGAACCCGTTCGACGAGATCTGCGTCGAAGAAGCGGTGCGCCTGAAGGAAAAAGGCAAAGCCACCGAAGTCATCGCCGTATCCATCGGCCCGCAACAGGCGAGCGAAACCATCCGCACCGCGCTCGCCATGGGCGCCGACCGCGGCATCCTGGTGAAGACCGACGCCGAGGTCGAACCCCTTGCGGTCGCCAAGATCCTCAAAGCCATCTGCGATTTCTCGTCGATCGGTTTCTTCTTGGCCTTCATGATGTTGGGCAGGGAGGCGTAGCGTGGCTCGTTGAGGCGAAGGTCGACGGTCATCACTGCGGGAAGTTTCACTTCGACGGTTTGCAGGCCGCCGTCGATCTCGC
>JANYBR010000318.1 GCA_025360685.1 Pseudomonadota bacterium | reverse complement strand
CCCGGATGGTCTTGGGAAGACTCTCCGCAAGTCCCGCATAGAAGGAACCAGCCGTGAAGCTCGCGGCTGCGCCCAAAGCGGTCATGCCGGCGATCAGTGCGAACTCGGAACGTGTCGCCGCAATCCATGCAAAGGTCGGATAGATCATGACCAGAAAGAGAAGGTTGCCGAAAACATTGATCGGCCAGCGCCCGTGTCGATCCGACAGCCAGCCACCAAGAAGGACGGATGGGATGCCCACAATGTTGACCCCGGTTCCGGCGATAAATCCGGCGCGGGCAGTCATGTGCAATGTCGCCTGTGCGTAGGTAACGATGTAGTTGAAGATGTAACTTCCGATCGTGCCAGCTGCGAGCACGAGTAGGCCCAGCACAATGATCCGCCAATGCATGCGCGCCTGGGACAATCGCGACTTTGAACTCACGGGCGCTATCAAGTTTTTCTCGGGTGTATGGAGCGTCTCAGGCAGATTTGTTCGCAGCCACAGTCCAAACGGCACAGCGGCGGCGCCGAGAAGGAAAGCAATGCGCCAGCCGTAGGCATCGAGCGCAAACGGCGGCAGGACTGAGGTCAATAGAATACCAACCGATCCACCCGCAATGAGTGCGAGAGACTGGCTCGCACCTTGCCAAGCAACGATTTGACCGCGCTTGTTGGTTGGCGAGGCTTCCATGAGGTAGGCGGTGTTCGATCCAATTTCGCCGCCCAGAGAGAAGCCCTGCGCCATGCGCGCGACGACGGCCAGAATGGGAGCCGCCAGACCGATCGTGGCGTAAGTGGGGATCAGCGCCATCGCAACGATAGAGCAGCCCATCAGGACAAAACAAAACATCATAGCCGGCCGTCGTCCGACCCGATCGGAGTAGGCACCGATAACTATCGCGCCGATCGGCCTAGTGACAAAACCGGCACCGAAAGTCGCCAGCGAAAGCATCAGGCTGCCGTAGGCGCTCTGACCCGGAAAAAAGGCGTGTCCGATCTGAATAGAAAAGAAAGCGTAGGTGAGGAAGTCATAGAACTCGAGCGCATTGCCGATGGTTGCTGCAGCAATATGTCGACGTTTAAGTGTCGGGTGTTCCAGTTCGCGTCCGGAATCGCTCGCCAACTCGATCACCACGGTTCGGCTTTCATTCCTTTCTTGGCACGAAAACACGCATCATGACAGGGATTTCGGTCGGGCTTGAGAGGCAATCTGGCGGTCACCGTAGTTGACCACGAACCTTGCACAATGCTGTCCAAGGATTGATCACCGCGAGAATCCGCTGTGGGCCGATTGCGGTCATTCGTAGGGAGTGACCGGCGATCAGGTGGCCCGCTTTCCGTCAGCTCCGAACGTCACAAACGGACGGCGGCCCCTGACGCAGCGAGCATCCAGATGCCGGCAGCAATTGCACCCATCCCGGTGGTTCTCGCTACCCATCGTCCGAACGGGAGCAGCTTTTCGGCAATTACCAGGGCGGTCAGCATCGCAATCCAGAGAACATTCATCACGCCCCCCACGAACAGGAGCGACATCAACGCCCAGCAACACCCGATGCAGTAGACGCCGTGCAAGAGACCTAACTTCAACGAGCCCCCTGCGCCCGACTTAAATCCACCATGCCGCTGCACAAACAAGAGTGGTGCGCGGCAGTGCTCCAGACAGACATTCTTGAGAGGCGTCCACTGATAAACTCCAGCCAAAATCAGCACTGTACCTCCCATGAAGACGCTCGTGCTTACCGTCATCGGCGTGATCAGGGCCGTCCGTTCAAGTACCCATTGTCCGGCCGTGGCAAACAGCGCGAACAGTGCCCAGGCCAATAGATAACCACTCACAAACCACGCGCTCGCGGCGAACGGCCTGCCCATAGATTCTGCCTTGCGTGCCACCATCGTGTAGGTGAGTACCATCGGCGCAGCCGACGGAATCATCATGGCGACCATCATGACCGTCCACATGACAAACACAAACAATGCATGAGATTGCGTCCACGGCGAGAGGTGCGGCCCCATGAGCCCAGCCATTTTCTCGCCACTTATGCTCGCCATATCCGGCGACGGTCCGCTTGTCGGCGTCACCAGTGGCAGAATGTAGAGCCAGGCCATGGCCAGCAAAACCGCCAGTGCGCTAAGCACGACTATCCGGTCGCGCCGCAAAAGCGCACTCAGCACGTCGTCACTTTTGACCATCAACGAACAACGCCGCGATCGCTAAGATGCAGTCGTGCGAATTGGCCATACGAATCGGAAAAGTCGAGCTCGATTGCTCCGGCTGTTCTCGACCAGCCTCGGCCCATTTCCGCGACGGAATATTCAAACCCGTTCGGGAGGTCTATGCGACCTCGGTATTCTGCACCGTTCACCGGATTGACAATCGGCTCGCC
>JANYBR010000292.1 GCA_025360685.1 Pseudomonadota bacterium | reverse complement strand
GCCCATTGTCCTGAACCGATATCTGAAAACCCCCGCTACGCGCGGCTTCGGCCCGCACGGTGATGCGCCCGCCTTCCGGCGTGAACTTCACCGCATTGGAGCACAGGTTGATCAGTATCTGCTTGAGCGCGCGCTCGTCGGCGTAGAGCGACGGCGCTGACGGATCGATTTCGATAACCAGAGTCTGCTGGCGTTCGCGCGCCCGGGCGCCGATCAGCTTGAGCGCGATATCGAAGGTGCGATGCGCATCCAGCGGATGGGGCGCAATTTCCATCTTGCCGGTTTCGATCTTGGCGACGTCCAACAGATCGTTGATCAGGCTGAGCAGATGGGCGCCCGAGGAATGGATGTCGCCGGCATATTCCTTGTAGCGCTGCGAGCCGACAGGGCCGAAGCACTCCTCGGCGATGATTTCGGAGAAGCCGAGAATGGCGTTCAGCGGCGTGCGCAACTCGTGGCTCATATTGGCCAGGAACGCGGTCTTGGAGGCATTGGCCGTCTCGGCTTCGAAGCGCTTGCGCAAGGCTTCGTCGCGCGTTTCCTCCAGTTCGCGTGCCAGATCCTCGACCTGGAAACGCAGCCGCGCATCGTCGTCGACACGGCGCGCGAGCCTGCGTCCGTCAAAGAAGATCTGGGCGGCATACGCCGGAATGACCAGGGCCGTACCATAGTCGAGCCAGGTGGCGCCGAAGGCAAAGCGCAATGCCGCGACGCACGACACCGGTGCCAGGCAGGCGACAAACATGTCCATGTGGCTGGCGCGACTGACGACCAGTCCGGCCAGCATGGCAATGGTGGCGCCCGCCAGGAAGACATGATTGATCTGGCTGGAGGGGTCCCAGAGCAGCCAGGGCACAAGTCCCCACGCCGCGCTGATGAACAGTTGCAGCATCGTCATGCGGCTGAACCAGGGCCGCACCACTTCGTAGTCGGTCTGGCCCGCGGTCGTTGTCTGGTAGAACGTCACCACGTTCGAGGCGAGGAACATGGTGACGGCAATGATGCAGGGCAGGAGAAGGGCTTGCTCGAACGGGCGGTGACCGAGATAGCCGAAGGCATCGGAGCCGAGCCAGGCCAGAACCAGCGCCCAAAATGGCGATGTAAATCGCGTCGTCCGCATGGCCGCAGCGATGAGGTCGAGCTGGGCACTGAGCACGCGAACGTCGGCGCTCCGTCTCACCCTGAGTTGCTGTCCGAATCCCACGCGACTGCCCTATCCCGAACCCAAGTTCTTGGGCTGTCTGACGATGTTACGGTCGGTGTCTTAAAATACTCTGAGGCGGGTAAAGGTTAGCCCTTGTTTGTCCGCGGCCTACCGGGCTTTTCGATCGCTAACGGATCGTAAAAGGCTGAACCTTTCGTCCCCGCCAAGTGCTGAAGTTTTGCATCTCCGGCCGATCAAACCGGTTTTGTGCTGGTGAGTTTTGGTTAACGTAGTCATACCTCGCGAATCGCGCGTGGTCTCCACAAGTCCGCAACGAGACGATGGCAAAAGCACCTGATCTGTTCGACGCCAAGGAACCCTCGTCCAAAGGCTATACCGCCAAGGACATCGAGGTCCTCGAGGGTCTGGAACCGGTCCGCCGGCGGCCGGGCATGTATATCGGCGGAACGGATGAGCGCTCCCTGCACCATCTGGCGGCTGAGATCATGGACAACGCGATGGACGAGGCCGTCGCCGGCCACGCCAATCGTATCGAGATGGAACTCGCCGCAGGGGACGTGCTGACCATCCGCGACAATGGCCGCGGCATACCGGTCGATCCGCACCCGAAGTTCAAGAGCAAGTCGGCGCTCGAAGTAATCATGACCACCCTGCATGCCGGCGGAAAGTTCGGCGGCAAGGTCTATGATACGTCCGGCGGACTGCATGGCGTCGGCGCATCGGTCGTCAATGCGCTCTCGGAATGGATGGAAGTCGACGTTGCGCGCGACAAGCATGCCCACAAGATGCGCTTCGAGCGCGGCCATGCCGCCGGCAAGCTGAAGGACCTCGGCGCCGTCAACCGGCGCGGCACGATCGTATCGTTCAAGCCCGACATCCAGATCTTCGGCAAGGACACGCATTTTTCCGCGGCCCAGCTCTACAGCATGGCAAAGTCCAAGGCCTATCTGTTCCGCGGCGTCGAGATCCGCTGGAAATGTGATCCGGCGCTGATCAGGGGCGAAACGCCGGCCGAAGATACCTTGAAGTTCCCCGGTGGCCTGCTCGACTTCCTGCGCTCCGAAGTTCAGGGCAGCAGCACGGTGACGTCGCGCGAATTCTCCGGCCGCACCGAAAACCGCGACGGCAAGGGCGCGGTAGAGTGGGCGGTGATCTGGACGCCGCAGATCGACCCGTTCGTCCACTCCTATTGCAACACCATTCCGACGTCGCAGGGCGGTACGCACGAGCAGGGTCTGCGCAATGCACTGACCAAGGCCCTGCGCAGCCACGGCGAACGCACCAACAACCGCAAAACGGTGCTCGTCACGACGGACGATGTGATGGCGGCGGCGTGCGCCGTGCTCTCCATCTTCATCCGCGAACCGGAATTCCAGGGCCAGACCAAGGATAAACTGTCGTCACCCGACGCGCAGCGCCTGGTGGAGAATGTGGTGCGCGACCACTTCGATCACTGGCTCGCTGAAAGTCCGCAGGAAGCCGACAAGCTTCTCGAATTCGTCGTCGAGCAGGCGGAAGACCGGTTAAAGCGGCGCCAGGAGAAGGAAACCGCGCGCAAGTCCGCCACGCGCAAGCTGCGTCTGCCCGGCAAGCTCGCGGACTGCTCGCGCGATGCGGCGGCCGGGACGGAAATCTTTCTGGTGGAAGGCGACTCCGCCGGCGGCTCGGCCAAGCAGGCGCGCGATCGCGCCACGCAGGCGATCTTGCCGTTGCGAGGCAAAATCCTGAACGTCGCGAGCGCTGCGGCGGGCAAGCTGCAGCAGAACCAGGAACTCGCCGACCTGGTGCAGGCGCTGGGCTGCGGCACGGGCGCAAAATACCGCGACGAAGAGCTGCGCTATGACCGCGTGATCATTATGACCGACGCCGACGTCGACGGCGCGCACATCGCATCATTGCTGCTGACCTTCTTCTATCGCGAGATGCCGCGCCTCATCGCACATGGCCATCTCTATCTCGCCATGCCGCCGCTCTATCGCATGACGCAAGGCTCGAAGACCGAGTACGCGCGCGACGATGCGCACCGCGAGCAATTGCTCAAGACGGTGTTCAAGGGCAACGCCAAGGTCGAGGTCGGCCGCTTCAAAGGGCTCGGCGAAATGATGCCGGCGCAGCTCAAGGAAACCACCATGAAGCCCGGCAACCGCACCCTGGTGCGCGTCGACATCGCCGAGAGCAACCGCAGCGAGACCGAAGACCTTGTCGAACGGCTGATGGGCAAGAAGCCGGAACTGCGCTTCCAGTACATCCAGGAAAACGCGCAATTCGCCACCAACGTCGACGTTTAAGGCAGCTTCTGCTCGCCGAAAACGATGGTCGTGTCTCCAGTATGCGAGGCGACAG
>JANYBR010000286.1 GCA_025360685.1 Pseudomonadota bacterium | reverse complement strand
ACTGAGCGCCGAATATCTGCTGGTCGACGACAGGCGCGCGCAACGGTCGATCGACGGCGATGCTGCGCACCAGACCGAGTCCCAGTTCCAACTCGTGGCGCGGACCTATTTGTGACGGCCGGTGCGCGTGTTACTTTACTGTGTCCAATCCGGAGACGGCGATGTCGAAGAACAAGGAATTCGATTTTCAGGGCGTCAATCATCTGGCGCTGGTCTGCAAGGACATGGCGCGCACCGTTGACTTCTACAGCAACGTCCTCGGCATGCCATTGATCAAAACCATCGAGCTGCCGAACGGGATGGGCCAGCACTTCTTCTTCGATCTGGGTAACGGCGACAGTCTTGCCTTCTTCTGGTTTCCCAACGCGCCGGATGCGGCGCCCGGCGTGGCCAGTGCGACACCGGGAATGCTGCCCGGCCCGTCGGCGCATGGCTCGATGAACCATGTGGCGATCAATGTGCCCGCCGATAAGATCGATACCTATTATGAGAAGTTGACGGCCAGGGGCATCAAGGCCTCGAAGGTCATCAGCCATGACGACTCGCCCCAGCAGGCCAGTCTCGAGATCACGCCGACGACATTCGTGCGCTCGATCTATTTCTACGATCCCGATGGCATCGCCCTTGAATTCGCGGCCTGGACGCGTGTGCTCGGTGCGCCGTCGGATGTGGCCGTGAAACCAATGCACGCGGAAGACAAGAAGCGCTATCTCGAACCAGCGAAGTAGCGCCGCGACAATTCGTCGAGACTTGCCGCAGGCTTGGTGATCATTTCGCGCGCGCGCCGGCGCACAGTTTCCTTATCTTTTTCCTCGGTGAGATATTCGACCGGCGACTTTCCGTCGACCCGCGCCAGAAAAAGCATCGGCAATAGGCGAGCCGTACGGCGATCTATTTCAGCAGCCTCCTCCCAGCGCACCCCGGCATGATAGGCGCTGCTCAGCGCGGCAAAGGATTGCGCATAGCGCCCGGTCCACTGCGGATGCCAGACGCTCTTCAGCAGGAAGTGGTTGAGGCAGAAGGCGAGGTCGAACGCCGGATCGCCGTAGCAGGCGGTCTCGGCATCGAGGAAAACGGGGCATTGCGGTCCGTGCAGAATATTCTTCGGGCTGATGTCGCCCTGCATCAGCGCAATGCGTGCCTTGCCGATCGCATCGACCGCGTCGCGAATGGCAGCCGCGAGATCGGGGTGACGCTCTGCGGTGAACAGCAGATAGGGCTCAAGCCGCAGGGCGCGGAATTGGGCGTCGTTGGCGAACGCCGCAGCGACCTCGGAATTGCCGGCGGTCGCCGCGTGAATGCGCGCCAGAGCCGTTCCGACCGTGGCGGCGAATACGTCGTCGACGTGTCCGGTGGCCAGTTCGGATTTCCACAGCGGATATTTGTCGGGCGGGAAGAACTCCATGGCAAAGAGATGGCGCGCGCGGTCTTCGCCCAGAATATTCGGCACCCAGCGCGGATCGATGCCAGCGACAAGCCTGATCCAGGCGACTTCCGCTGCCGCGCGCTCCGGCGGTGCCTGCCAGTCGGCGGTCACGCGCAGCTTGAGAAGTGCGCGCTTGACGACGATGGCGGGGCGCCGTTTCGACTCGACGCGATAGACGTCGCAGGACACGCCGCCGGACAATCTGCCGATCGCGAACTGCTCGCCACCTGCGATCAGACCCATCGCGCCGAGTGCCGCGGCAATCTCGTGAAGTTCTTCAGGGCTCGCCGATGCGCTCATCGCTCCACTATTCATCGACTCCGGCAGCCGTTACAAGAACGCGATGCCCAGCCCGCAGACCTTCACCGATCCGGACGTCATCGCCGAGGCGATCATCGCGCGGGTCGGCAGAAATATCGTGCTCGGCCTGCCGCTCGGATTGGGCAAGGCGAACCACATCGCCAATGCGCTGTTCCAGCGCGCGGCCAAGGACCCCTCGATCAATCTTCGCATCTTCACCGCGCTGACGCTGGAGAAGCCGGTTTACAAGAACGATCTGGAGCGCCGCTTCCTGGAACCCGTCGTCGAACGGCTGTTCGGCGGCTATCCGGCACTCGACTACGCGATCGCCACGCATCGCGGCGCCTTGCCGTCCAACGTGCAGGTCGACGAGTTCTTCTTTCTCGCCGGCCGCTGGCTTACCAATTCCGTCGCGCAGCGCAGCTACATCTCGGCGAACTACACGCATGCCTGCGAGTATCTGCTGGCGCGCGGGGTCAACGTCATCGCGCAGCTCGTCGCGGCGCGAGACGAACAGGGTGCCCGCCGCTACAGCCTGAGCTGCAACACGGATCTGACGCTCGATCTTTTGGCGGCGCGCAGCACGAACCAGGCGAATTTCATCCTTGCAGGGCAGGTCAATTCGCAGTTGCCGTTCATGCCGGGCGAGGGTGATTTGCCGGAGGGCGAATTCTCGCATGTGCTGGAGAGTCCGCAGACCGATTTTCCGCTCTTTGCGCCGCCCAAACAGCCGCTCAACCTGACCGAATATGCCATCGGCATCCACGTCGCGCGCCTGATCGCCGACGGCGGAACGCTGCAGATCGGCATCGGCGAGGAGGGCGATGCCGCAGTGCGTGCGCTCATCCTGCGGCAGCACGACAATGCCGCATTCCGCGACGTGGTCGAGCGTCTGAACGGCGGCGCGCCGCCGCTTGCTATCGAGCAGCGGGAGCCATTCGCGCAAGGACTCTATGGCGTCAGCGAAATGTTCGTCGACGGCTTTCTCGAACTGCTGGAAGCCGGAATTCTGAAGCGCGAGGTGAACGGCGTGCTGATGCATGGCGGTTTTTTTCTCGGGCCGCAGTCCTTCTATCGGCGCCTGCGCGACATGAACCCGGAGAAACTCGCGAAAATCCAGATGACGCACATCTCCTTCACCAACCAGCTCTACGGCGACGAGGCTGGCAAGAAGGCGGCGCGGGTCAAGGCGCGTTTCGTCAACAATGCGATGATGGCGACGGCGTTGGGCGCAATTGTTTCCGACGCGCTCGAAGACGGCCGCGTGGTCAGCGGTGTCGGCGGACAATATAATTTTGTCGACCAGGCTTTTGCGTTGCCGGGTGCGCGCTCGATCATCGCCATCAACGCCACGCGCGGCGCGGGCGCAAAATTGCAGTCGAATGTGCGCTGGTCCTATGGCCACACCACGATCCCGCGGCATCTGCGCGATATCGTGGTCAGCGAATACGGCATCGCCGATTTGCGCGGCAAGAGCGACGAGCACGTCGTCACCGCAATGCTCGCCATTACCGACTCGCGGTTTCAAGACGAGTTGCTGCGCCGCGCCAAGGATGCCGGCAAGATCGCGGCGCACTACGAAATTCCGCCAGCGCACCGCCGCAACCATCCCGAACGTATTCGCGCCGCTCTGGCGCCGCTCAAAGAGCGCGGGCTGCTTCCGGACTTTCCGTTCGGCACCGATTTTACGCCGCTCGAGCAACGGCTCATTCCGGCTTTGGTACGGCTGCAATCGGCGGGGCCGGCCGAGCTGGCGCGCCTGGCGCTGACGGGAATGGCTGCGGGCAGCGATGAGGCCCTGGCCCGAATGGGACTCGATCGGCCGGCAACGATTGCAGATCGCGCCTATGGCATGTTGTTGCGCGGGGCACTCAAAGCCTGACTCTTTCCTGTAGAACTCACCGGTACGTGAATTGCGGCCGCCGCCTTCGCCCATTCGGCTGATGCATCGCCACGCCAGCCGGTCTAGTGTGCCGCCGCTCCGAAAGAGGGAACTTCACGCATGAAAAGTTATTGGATTTTGGCCGCCGGACTTGCCACAGCGCTGGGCGCGACAGCGGCGCTCGCGGCCCACAAAACACATACTCCGCTTCCTACCGTCGCCGACGCCATCAGCGATGCAGGTCGAACTGACGCCGACCGGCAGCTCGACGCCGAACGCAAGCCGGCCGCGATGGTCTTTTTTGCCGGCATCAAGCCGGGCTCGCGCGTAATGGACCTGATGCCCGGCCAGGGATACTTCACGCGCATCTTTGCCAAGGTCGTGGGCAGCAAAGGCTATGTCTATGCCTATTCGCCGACCGAGATCGATTCCCTGATCCAGAAGCGTTATCCCGGCGTCGACGTTACCAAGCAGTTCGCCGCCTATCCAAACGTGACAGTTCTGCACGCATCCATAAACAGCCTGTATGCGCCGGAATCGCTCGACGTGGTGTGGACGTCACAGAATTACCACGACCTGCACGACAGCTTCTACAAGCCTGCGGATCTGGCCATCATCAACAAGGCGGTGTTCAACGCTTTGAAGCCGGGCGGTGTCTACATCGTTCTCGACCATGCCGCGACGGCGGGTTCGGGCCTCAGCGCGACCGAAACGCTGCATCGCATCGACGAAGCAGTGGTGAAGAAGGAAGTGCTGGCGGCAGGGTTCAAGCTGGCCGGTGAGAGCAACGTTCTGCGCAATCCGAATGACCCGCATGACAAGCTTGTCTTCGATCCTTCCATCCGGCACCACACCGACCAGTTCATCCTGAAGTTCGTCAAGCCCAAGCACTGAGGATTGCATGAAGCGCGCCGCGTCGTTCGCAGTTTGCCTTGCGGCGGGCGCGCTTCAGCTGCAAATCGCGACCGCCGACCCGGTGCCCCTGCGCGTGCATGGGGTGGTCAAGGCGTTCGACGGCCAATATCTCACCGTTACCGCCGATAGCGGCAAATCGATCGTGCTCGGTTTGCAGCCGGCGACGCGCATCGTGCGCAGCAAGACGATGAGCCTTGCCGATCTCAGGCCGGGTTATTTTGTGGGAACGGTCGCGACCAGGAGCGCGGACGGCGTGTTGCACGCGCAAGCCATCCACGTTTTTCCGCCCGCGTCTCTTGGCACCGGCGAGGGGCAGTATCCGCTGGATTCGAACCCTTCGCGGATCGTGACCAACGCGACAGTGACTGCGATCACGGTCGGTCCGACGGCGGGAACATTGTCGCTGACTTTTCATGGCGCGGGCGGCGATCCGCAGTGCAGTGGTCGCGCTCCAACGGGCGGGGGCGGCTGCGTCGGCAACGTCAGCATTCAGGTCGCGCGCGGCGTGCCGATCAGCCAGATCATGACGGGCGACCTGTCGATGCTGTCACAAGGTGCGATCGTTTCGGCATTCGCCACCACGGACGTTACCAGTCTCTTCACCGCCACCAGCATCACCGTCGAGAAGGACGGCAAACCGCAAGCGGCCGTCGCTCAATAGCGGATGACGATCTTTCCGAAGTGCCCGCCGGCCTGCATCAGACGCAGCGCGTCGGCAAGCTTGGCGAACGGAAAAGTCCGGTCGACCACGGGCTTCAACTGCCATTTGGCGATGTTCGCCGCCATGTCGTCGAACTGTTCGCGGCTGCCGACCGATATGCCGTGGATATGCAAATTCTTGCCGAATACGATCGGGATCATCACCGGGCTCGAAAATCCGCCCAGCACGCCGATCACCACGATGCTGCCGCCGACGCGGGCCGCGTCGAACGACTGGTTCAACGTGTTTTCGCCGCCGACTTCCACCACCACGTCCACACCGCGTCCTGCGGTCAATTCGCGCGCCTTGCGCCCCCAGTCCTCCGTCGTCTTGTAGTTGATCGTGTGGTCGGCGCCGAGCTTGCGCGCGCGTTCGAGCTTTTCGTCGCTGCTTGAGGTGGCAATCACAGTCGCACCGCGCGCCTTGGCGAATTGCAGTGCGAAGATCGAAACGCCACCGGTTCCCTGCACCAGGACGGTATCGCCGGGCCCGACCGGTGCTTCGCGCGTGATCGCCCGCCAGGCGGTGAGGGCGGCGCAAGGCAACGTTGCGGCCTCTTCGAACGACAAATGTTCCGGAAACTTCGACACGCCGTCGGCATCGAGCAGCAGCTCTTGTTGCAGCACGCCCGGGAGCGGACCGCCGAGCGGCCGATTGCGGCTTTCCGCAGTCACCGGACCGGAGAGCCAGGACTGGAAGAACAGCGGACACACCTTGTCGCCCACCGCCACGCGCGTGACGCCGCGCCCGATTGCGGTCACTTCGCCCGCGCCGTCCGAAAATGGAATGAGCGGCAGCGGATAGCCGCCGCCATATCCGATCACCGTCAGAAGGTCGCGATAGTTGAGCGAGGCCGCCTTCATGCTGACGACGATCTGCCCGGGACCGGCCACCGGCTTCGGCCTCTCGGCGATCTGCAAATTCTCGATGCCGTAGCTGTTTTGGATTTCCCAGACCTTCATTCTGCGAGACCTTCTGAGTTGCGCACGCTGTGTGTTCAGTTTGAGGCATTCAAAGCGATGCGAACAAGCGTCACGCGGCGTGTGGCGGACAGGGAGGGATTCGAACCCTCGAACGGCTATTAACCGTTACACACTTTCCAGGCGTGCGCCTTAAACCACTCGGCCACCTGTCCGGGACTCTCCGACGCATAGCGAGACGGCGAACCGGCTCGTCGACTTCGTTCCGGGCGAACGGATTATAGGATTTGCGCAATTAAGCAAACTAGCGGCCGACCAAGCGCGGTGCCAACCGCCGGGGACTGGCGCCGTAAAAAAGACGAAAGTTTGGCAAAACCCATTGCCGATTTGCCTCAGAGCTGACGCAATTTAGGCGCCAATTGACATCGCTGTTCGCCATGTCGAGACTGGCGAGAGTGGGGTTCACGGGAGGGTTTTAATGGTCAACCATTCTCATGACGGGGACGCTTCTGCGCGTCTGGACTTTCATGCCGGCAGGATAGGCGGCTCTTTC
>JANYBR010000277.1 GCA_025360685.1 Pseudomonadota bacterium | reverse complement strand
ATTGCCTGCGCCTTGTTCTTGTGCTGCGACTTTTCGGTCTGCTGCGCGATGGCAATTCCGGTCGGCAGATGGGTGATGCGCACCGCACTCTCGGTCTTGTTGACGTGCTGGCCGCCCGCACCCTGCGCCCGATAAACGTCGATCCGAAGATCCTTGTCGTCGATCACGATGTCGACGTCCTCGGCCTCCGGCAACACGGCAACTGTTGCGGCCGAGGTGTGGATGCGTCCGCTCGCTTCGGTGACGGGAACGCGCTGGACCCTGTGCACGCCGCTCTCGAATTTCAGCTTGGCGTAGACACCGTGTCCGCTGACTTCCATCACCGCGTCCTTGATGCCGCCCAGATCGCTCTCGGTGAGCGACATCAGCTCGGTCTTCCAGCCCTTCAGCGCGCAATAGCGGGTGTACATTTGCAGAAGATCGTGGGCGAACAGGGCGGCCTCGTCACCGCCGGTTCCGGCGCGGATTTCGATGATGGCGGACGAGTCGTCTGCCGCGTCCTTGGGCAGCAATTGAAGCTGGAGCGCACGTTCGAGCTCGACAAAACGCTTCTTGAGTTCACCGCGTTCTTCCTCGGCAAGCGCGCGCATGTCGGGATCGGTTTTCGGATCGGCAAAGAGCGCTTCTGCTCCGGTAAGCTGGTCCTGCACCGAACGATACTCGCGCACCACGTCAATCACGGGCGCCAGTTCGGCATGCTCCTTGGACAATTTGACGAAGCCGGCGCCGCCCTTGCCGGACGAAAGCTCCGCCTCGACCGCGTGAAAGCGATCCAGCAAGCGTTCGAGTTTGGCGGTGGGAATCATATCTAACTCACCATGGCCGGCCCACGGTCCATAGCGACAGCGTATGGACGCCACCCCGCGACGGTGGACGGTTCGCCCTTACGCTGTCGCTAAGGGCGGTGGCCGGGTCAAGCCCGGCCATGGTGAAAATGTGGGACGGCATGTCTACTGCGCGGGTTCCAGCGCCGGTACGGTGCCGCGTGTGGCTTCGATCTCGGCGGCCTTCTTCTCGCAAAGCTCCACGACATGGTCGAGCAGCTTGTCGTTGTCGAGGCGATAGGCCGGCTTGCCGTTGAGATAGATCATGCCGTGACCCTTGCCCGCACCGCCGCCGGTGAAAGCCATGTCGGTCTCGCGCGCTTCGCCCGGACCATTCACGACGCAACCGATGATCGACAACGACATCGGGGTCGCGATGTGCTTAAGGCGATCTTCGAGTTGGCGGACCGTCTCGATGACGTTGAAACCCTGGCGCGCGCAACTCGGACACGAAACGATGTTCACGCCGCGATGACGCAGGTTCAACGATTTGAGAATATCGAAACCGACGCGCACCTCTTCGACGGGGTCGGCGGAAAGAGAAACGCGAATGGTATCGCCGATGCCGCTCCACAGCAGCATGCCCATGCCGATCGAGGACTTCACCGTGCCGGAGATCATGCCGCCGGCCTCCGTGATGCCCAAATGGATCGGGCAATCGACCGCGTCGGCGAGCTGCTGGTAGGCCGCAACCGCAAGAAACGCATCCGAGGCTTTCACCGAAATCTTGTACTCGCGGAAATCCAGGTCATCGAGAATCCGGGCGTGGTTCAGGGCGCTCTCGACCATCGCTTCGGGACACGGCTCGCCATATTTCTCGAGCAGTTCCTTCTCCAGGCTCCCCGCGTTGACGCCGATGCGCATGGAGCAGCCATGGTCCTTGGCGGCCTGTACCACTTCCTTCACGCGCGCTGCGGAACCGATGTTGCCGGGATTGATGCGCAGGCAGGCGGCGCCTGCCTTGGCCGCTTCGATGGCGCGCTTGTAGTGGAAATGAATGTCGGCGACGACCGGAATGTTCGAGGCGAGGCAGATCGCTCGCATCGCCTTCGTGGCGTCTTCGTCGGGACAGGACACGCGCACGATGTCGGCGCCGGCTTCTTCGATGGCGCGGATCTGGTCGATGGTTGCGCGGGCATCGCCGGTGACCGTGTTGGTCATCGTTTGCACGGAGATCGGCGCATCGCCGCCTATGGCGACCTTTCCGACATGAATCTGGCGCGACTTGCGCCGATGAATGTCACGATAGGCACGTAAACTCATTGCCTCGAGCCTCCGCTGTTTGAGCGATCGACAATCGATTGTGGATCGAGCGAGATGCCTTCCGCCACGCCAGCCCCCTGCCCCGCATAGCCCATGGACTGACCGTCAAGGTCGACTTCGACGGCGCCGGCATTCGTGGTGGTCAGCGTCACGCCGACAATATTGGGAACATCATAGATGTCGCCCGGATTCAAGGTGCGGTTGATATAGGCAACGCCGTCAGGTCCTTGGACCAGGACGCGGGTTGCCTGATGCACGCGCAGCACCACACGCGCATTGTGGTTCTGCTCGCCATAAGTCTGGCCTGGCGGCAGCGGCGCGACGGTGGCGGGAGGAACTGCGATGCCCGTCGCCGGTGCGGAGCTAGCAGGGGGCACCGTCGAGCCGAGCATTGTTTGCGGCACCGCAGCCGGACGTGGCGCCGCATGAGCCACCGGTTTGGGCGCAAGTTGCGACGGCGGCAGCGGAGTCGCCGGTTGCGACAACATCGCGCTGGTCGACGAAATCAGATAGTACGCCGCAAAGATCATCAGCAGCACCACCACGCTCGCGATGATTTTCCATCCCTGAGGCAGGCGGCGGTGGTCGTCCTCGTCGATGACAGTGACCTGCGGGATGTGGTCGGAGTCCGAACGGCCCGCAATCTCCGCCTTGAACCGTTCGACGCACTGCGAGGCATCGAGTCCCAGATAGTCGGCATAGGAACGGACGAACCCGACGGCGTAGGTGCGTCCGGGCAACGCATCGAGCCGGTCTTCCTCAAGCGCTTCCAGATGGTCCTTGCGAATTTTCAGGACGCCAGAGACCGTCGCCAGATCGTCGCCCCGGCGCAGCCGAGCGGAGCGCAGGTCCTGTCCAACGGTCTCAAGCGGCGTGTCGCTATCGCCGGATATTTCGCGCAAGTGGATGCGGCGGCTCTTCATATTGCCGCTGTCATCCAAGGTTAGTCGGGTTACTTTCGTCATTGCGCAACAAATATACACACAGCCGCGGGCCAGCTAGCCAATTCTTTGATTTCTATCTGATTAATTGCCGCGTTCCGGCTCGTTTGTGGGGACATTCGGGCTATTTGAGGACGATGCCCCGCTCGGCGGCAAAGGCGCTCAACCTGGTGCGCAGACTATGGTCGGTACGGCCGCAAAGGCGGTCCACAAATGGGGCAACCTCGGCCAGCGCCATGCTGCGGATCATCAGCTTGATGGGACCAATATTGGTCGGCTGCATCGACAGAGTGCGCAGACCGAGGCCAAGCAATGCCATGGCATCGAGCGGCTTACCCGCCATCTCGCCGCAGAGCGAAAGCTCGCCATGCGCCTCTGCCGAACTATTTACGATCAGGCGTATCAACGTCAGCGCGGCCGGATTGAGATTGTCGTAGCGCCGCGAGACGCGAGGATTGGTGCGATCCACGGCGAAAGCGAACGACAAAAGGTCATTGGATCCGATCGATACGAAATCGGCGTTACGCATCAGCTGAGGCAGCATGAACGCCAGCGAAGGCACCTCCAGCATGGCGCCGACCAGTACCTGGCGCGGCCGCTCCATGCCGACCAGGCGCGCCCGCTCGATTTCCCGATCGACCAGCGCGCGAGCGCGATTGAACTCGTCGACGTTGGAAACCATCGGCAGGAGAATTCGCAGGATGCGGCCGGCCGCCGCCATCAGCAGCGCGCGCACCTGATAGCGAAGCAGTGCCGGGCGATCCAGAGCGATTCGAATTGCACGCCATCCCAGCGCCGGATTTTCCTCGCGTTCCCATCTAGCGTAGGGCAGCACCTTGTCGCCGCCCAGATCGAGCGTGCGAAAGACCACCGGCTTCTCGCCCGCCGCATCGATAATGTTGCGATAGAAGGCGGCCTGATCGGCCAGGCGCGGCATGGTCTCGCCGATCATGAACTGAAGTTCGGTGCGGAAGAGACCGATGCCGTCCGCGCCGGACTCGGCGAGATGCGGCATGTCGAGCTGGAGGCCTGCGTTCATCATCAGCTTGATGAGCACGCCGTCCTTGGTGATCGCGGGCAGATCGCGCAGCGCGGCGAAGCGGGCCTGGGCGTGTTCGCGCAACGTCCGCTTGGCCTCGAAGGCGGCGATGATCTCGGGCTGGGGCCGCAGATGGGCTTCGCCGGACTCGCCATCGACCACGATGCTGTCGCCGACGCGGGCGGAATCGGTAATGCCGTCGGCCGAGCCGATCAGCGGCAGTCCCATCGAGCGTGCCACGATCGCGACGTGCGATGTCGCGGCGGCGTCTTCCAGTACCAGCCCGACCAACCGCTCGCGGCCATAGTCCAAAAGCTCGGCGGGACCCATCGCGCGCGCGATGATGACCGCATTGAGCGGGAGCTCCTGGGCGACGGATTCGCCGATCAGATGGCGGAGTAGACGGCGGGCGAGATCGTCCAGATCGTGCAAACGCCCGCGCAGCACCGGATCGTCCAGGCGCTGGACGCGCACGCGCATTTCGTCCTGAACCCTTTCGACGGCGGCTTCGGCGGTGAGGCCGGTGCGGATGGCATCGCGCATGCGCTGGCGCCAACCCTGGTCATGCGCAAACAGGCGATAGGCCTCGATGACTTCGCGCCCCTCGCCCGTCAGATCCAGCTCGCTGGAGTCCAGCATCTCGTCGACGGAGTCGCGTAAGGAGCCGATGGCGTCTTCGAGCCGGGTCAACTCTTCGGCCGGATCGTCGGCGATCATGCGTTCGACCAAGACGCGCGGCTCGTGCATCACCACGCGCCCGACCGCAACACCCTCCGAGAGTCCCTCGCCGTGAAACACGCGCGGGCGATCGACGCGCAGTTCCGGCTCGTCGAGCTCGGCAATGTTGAAGAGGCCGCCCTGCGCCACGACTTCGGCGAGCACCATCGAGACGGTCTGGAGCGCTTCGACTTCTTCTTCGGCATAAAGCACGGCGGCGCGGTTCTGCACCGTCAGCACGCCGAACACTTGACCGCCACGCACGATCGGTACGCCCAGGAACGACTTGTAGGGATCCTCGCCGGTCTCGGGGCGATACGAGAAATGCGGATCGGCTGGCGCGTCGCTCAGGTTCACCGGTTCGGCCGTCTCGGCAACCAGGCCGACAAGGCCCTCGCCTTCCTGTAGCCGTGTGTTGTGAACCGCGGCGCGGTTCAGCCCCTCGGTCGCAAACAGTTCAAGCGCCTTGCCGGCACGGCGCAAGTAGATCGAACAGACTTCGGCGACCATGTTGGTTGCGATTACCGTTACAAGCTTGTCGAGGCGCGTCTGGGCACTCGTCTGCTCGGCCATGATCTCGCGCAGCCGCCGCAGAAGCAGACGTGGTCCGCCTGCCGCGACGACCATCAGGCCACGTCCAGCTCGTAGGCGGAATGCAGTGCGCGAACCGCCAGTTCGACATACTCCTCGGCGATCAGGACCGAGACCTTGATCTCCGATGTCGAGATGACCTGGATGTTGATGCCCTTCTCCGACAGCGTGCGGAACATCGTCTGGGCCACGCCGGGATGGGCGCGCATGCCGATGCCGATGATCGAGACCTTCGCCACGTTGGCGTCGTGGGTAAGCTCGCGGTAGGCGATCTGCGGCGCCGCTTTCTCGATCGAGGCCAGCGCTCGCGCCAGTTCGCTGCGCGACACCGTGAAGGTCAGGTCGGTCTTCTTGCCGTCTTCCGAGACGTTCTGGACGATCATGTCGACGTTGACGCCTGAATCGGCAAGCGGCCCGAAAATCGCAGCCGCAATGCCGGGGTGGTCCGGAATCTTGTGCAAGGTGATCTTCGCTTCGTCGCGCGAATAGGCGATGCCGGTTACGGGTTTCTTTTCCACGATGTCTTCCTCGTCGCACAGAAGCGTGCCGCCCGCGTCCGGATCGAAAGTGGAAAGCACGCGGGTGGGCACGCGGTGAAGCATGGCAATTTCGACCGAGCGCGTCTGCAGGACCTTTGCGCCAAGCGAGGCCATCTCTAGCATTTCTTCGTAGGCGATTTTCTCCAGGCGCCGCGCTTTGGGCACGATGCGCGGATCGGTGGTGTAGACACCATCGACGTCGGTATAGATATCGCAGCGATCGGCCTTCAAACCGGCGGCGACAGCGACCGCGGATGTGTCGGACCCGCCCCGGCCGAGCGTTGAAATGCGCTCGTCGGGCGATACGCCCTGGAACCCTGCGACGACGGCGACCTCGCCGCGGGCCAGGCTCTCATTCATTTGTTCCGGATCGATGCCCTCGATACGGGCGTGACCGTGCACGCCGGATGTGCGGATTGGTATCTGCCAGCCGAGCCAGGAACGAGCCGGCACGCCGAGTGCGCCCAATGCGACGGCCAGGAGCCCTGCCGTGACCTGCTCGCCGGCGGCCACGACGACGTCCTGTTCGCGCTGGTCCGGCATGGCGGGGAAGTTCGAGCCGGGGGACTTGGCGATCTCGTTGGCCCAGCCGACCAGCTTGTTGGTCTCGCCGGCCATGGCCGAAACCACTACTGCGACCTCGTGCCCACGGTCGCGCTCGCGCTTCACCAGCGCCGCAACATGGCGGATGCGGTCCAGGTCGGCCACCGACGTGCCGCCGAATTTCATCGCAATCTTCGCCATCCGCTCCAGTCCGCAGAGTGTTGAGGGCTTACATAGACGGCGGTGACTGAAGGCTCAACTTTTGTTTCCTCCCCCAGTCGTTACGGGTGAAGTGTCGCGGCGAAGCGTAGCGTCGACGTGACGAAGGGGGTGCACGGTGGAGACGCCCCCACCGCCTCGCTACCCTCGGCACCCTCCCCGTAACAACGGGGAAGGAAAAAAGTGGTACAGTGCCAGCGATGACAACAGTTACCGACGCAACCGTAGATGAAGCCGAAGTCGCCAAATTCACCGCAATGGCCGACGAATGGTGGGACCCGAAGGGCAAATTCGCACCGCTGCACAAGTTCAATCCGGTGCGCGTCTCCTTTATCCGCGACACAGCGGCATCGCACTTCGGGCGCCCAGCGAAGAGCGTCAGACCGTTCGAAGAGTTGACGCTCCTCGACATCGGATGCGGTGGTGGCCTGCTGACGGAGCCGATGGCGCGACTGGGGTTTGCTGTCATCGGCGTCGATCCTTCGCCCAAGAACGTCGGCACGGCCAGGGCCCATGCCGCCGCTTCCGGCTTGGCCATCGAATATCGCGCATCGACGGCGGAAGCGCTCGTTGCCGAGGAGGTGTCCTTCGACGTCGTGCTCAACATGGAAGTGGTCGAGCATGTCGCCGATTTGCGCGCCTACCTGCGTGCCTGCACAAGGCTGGTCAGACCCGGCGGGCTCATGATCGTTGCGACCTTGAACAAGACGCTCAAGTCTTTGGCATTGGCAAAGATCGGTGCGGAGTATGTCCTGCGCTGGCTGCCGCCGGGAACGCATGAGTGGAACCGCTTTATCGCCCCTACGGACCTTCGCAGAATGCTTGAGGAGTCGGGTCTCAACCCACTGAAAACACAAGGTGTGCAGTTTGATCCACTGATCTGGGACTGGCGCCTGTCGTCCGATGTGGACGTGAACTACATGGTGGTGGCTAGCCGCTAGTGCGCGTTTCAGTTCGCGCCGTCGAGATCAGGCGGCAGCGGCGCGACGTCGACGCCCTCCTCGACCAGTTCCTTGGCTTCCTGGAGCGTCGCTTCGCCGTAGATGTGGCGGTCTTCGACTTCGCCGTAGTGGATCTTGCGGGCTTCCTCGGCGAATTTGGGACCGACA
This sequence comes from Pseudomonadota bacterium, assembly GCA_025360685.1. Classification (GTDB taxonomy): domain Bacteria; phylum Pseudomonadota; class Alphaproteobacteria; order Micropepsales; family Micropepsaceae; genus Rhizomicrobium. The sequence goes on along the minus strand of JANYBR010000277.1, from coordinate 7,362 downwards.
TAGTCCGCATTGTCCTGAACATATTTGCGAAGTCCGGTCATGAACTGGCGCATTTTTTTGGACTCATCGGCGGTAGCCATGGATTTTTTGGCTCCCGATACGGCCGGTGCCATGATGGCTTTCTCGACCTTTCCCGTATCGCAGACCGGACAAGTCAGCCTTCCTCCCTGCGCCTGCGCGTCAAACGCGGCGGAATCCTTGAACCAGCCCTCGAACTCATGGCTGTTCTTGCAGCGGAGGTTATAGACGATCACAACAAAGCCTCTGGTCGTGCCAAATCGTATTATAGCCGGAACATGGTATCCGGAACCATAATTCGCAAGCGTTCATCTCAGCCGAGAAGGCGAGAACGCCAGCATTAACCAGGCCCCGCAGGCTGACAGCTTCTCATCCTGAGTCCAGGGCGGCCCCATTTGCTTACCGAATTCGGCGACACGCGCCTTGGCTGCGGCGGCGGCAATCGGCAACTTTTGAAGCTCGGTTTCCATGTCGCGCTCCCGCACGCGCCGAACGGCGATCTTCTGTCGGGTGCAAGCCCGGTCGATGGCATCACGGTAGAACTCGCCTTCGGCCGTGTGGATCAGAGAGTGCGACGCGAGGATGTGCTTCAATTCCGGAAGCGGCTTGCCGGACGCCGTCAGAACGCAGCAGGCCGTGACGTTCGTCCGTCTACGAACTTCCGCCACGGCATCGTCCGCAAGCGCCGTCGTCGATGCGGCACAGCGCGCGATGAATTTCTCGGCCGCCGGGAACGCCATCGGCTCCGCTTCATGGAACGGTTGCTTGCTGCCCTGAACCGAAGGATCGCAAAGTTGCATCCGCCCGCGAGCGACTATGTCGGGCTCTTTCGGGTTACCGGCCAGTACGACGTATGCCGCCCAGCCAGAATGGGATCGCACGCCCAGGGCGGCGGCAGACACTTCAGGGGGCTTTGTAGGGCCGGTCATGCTGCAAGTTTGGCACGCGCGCGCGCGCGTCCGTGACAGCAGCCGGATCGATGTCCGCGACGATGACGCAAGGATCGGTGGCCGCTTCCGCCAATATCTCACCCCAGGGCGCCACGATGAGTGAGTGTCCGTAGGTCTTGCGGCCGTTGGCGTGGATTCCGCCCTGAGCCGGCGCCAGGACGAAAGCGCCGTTCTCGATTGCCCGCGCACGCAGCAGGACGTGCCAGTGCGCCTTTCCGGTGGTTTCGGTGAACGCCGACGGCACGGTGAGCAGGAAGGCCCCCTTTTGCGCGAGGCCGCGATAGAGATGTGGAAAGCGCGAATCGTAGCAGATGGTCATGCCGATCTTGCCCCATGGCGTTTCGGCGAGCGTTGCGCTGTCGCCACCCGCGACCGTGTTCGACTCGCGATACTTTTCGCCCGACGGCAGATCGACGTCGAAGAGATGGATCTTGCTGTAGCGCGCCGCGATGCGTCCCCTGGGGTCGAACAGGAAGGAGCGGTTTGCAGTCTTCGTCGCGCTCACCTTGATCGCCAGCGATCCGATCAGCAGCCAGATACCGAGTTCCTCTGCGAGAGCGGCGAATGCCGGCAGGGCCGGATCGTGCGCCTCGTCGAAACTGCTATCCAGCTTCGCGCCGCCATCGGGCGCCATGAGTGTGGTGTTTTCCGGCGTGCCGACGAACTGGGCGCCTTTGCCCCTGGCCTCGCGGATCAACTCGGAAGTCGTGCGGATGTTCTCCAGGACGTCATCGGACGAGCGGAGCTGGACACAGGCGGCGCGGAACGTGCTCATCCGGGTTTCAGCAGCGGATCGAGCTGGCCCTTGCTTTCAAGCGCGTAGAGCTCGTCGCAGCCACCGACGTGCTTCTCGCCGATAAAAATCTGCGGAACGCTGCGCGCTCCGTGTGCCTTGTCTTCCATTTCCTGGCGCGCGTCGGCGTCCATGAAAACGTCAACCTCATCGAACGACGCGCCCTTCTTCTTCAGAAGCGCCTTGGCACGAACGCAAAAAGGACAGATCGGCGTGGTGTAGATTTTGATCTTCGACATCGGAAGCGACTCAGAGGCACCCTTTCAAGACAATCATATAATATCGCTTGCTAACGGACGGACAACACGGGCGAGCGCCAGCACGAAAACCTTTGCCGCTCCTGCCCGTTTCAGCGCTCGCGCACAGGCATCGACAGTAGCTCCCGTGGTTAACACGTCGTCAATCAGCAGAATGTTGCGCTCGGCGATGGCCGATTTGTGGCCGGGCGAAATCTTGAACGCACCCCGCATGTTGCGCCGGCGTGCGCTTGCGGAGGGCATGGCGCCCTGGCTTGGAGTATGACGGCCGCGCCGAAGGACCGTAAAATTGACCGGTTTTCTCGTAATGCGCGCCACAGCGCGGGCCAGTTCCGCCGACTGGTTGTAGCGCCGTTGCCACAGGCGTTAGGGATGCAGCGGGACCGGCAGGATCACGTCGGACTCTGCAATCAAGTCCTTGCCGTTGCGCTCGAGCCAGCGGCCGAAAGCCGGAATGTGCTCGAGCCGGTCGGCATGTTTGAGTGCAAGAATAGGTCCGCGGCTGTGCTCGTCATAGCGCATCACCGCGCGAGCCTTGTCGAATGCGGGCGGCCGCGCATGACACGCAGCGCAGAGGGTCTCACTGCCCGGATCGATCTCGAATGCCAGTCCGCAGCAGCCGCACATGGGTCCGTCCAGAAACCGGACCTTCTGCCAGCAAGTCGAACACAGAGCCCCGGGATCGGAAACCTGCGTCCGGCAGGCCATGCACAGCGGCGGATACAGCAGGTTCAGCGCCAACCTTCCGGCGCGCCGCAACGTCTTCTCCAATCCAGCGTTCATTCGGACTAGGCTAACGCAATGAACGACGGACCGCCGCAGATTTTTGACCGTCACGCGTTAACTCTGCATCGCGCCCGTGCGCAGAGGATTGCCGGAGAACCGTTCCTGCTTCGAGAAGCGGCAGAGGCACTGGCCGAGCGCCTGCGTGCGGTACAGCGTACATTTTCGAACGGCTTGATATTGGAATCCAGCAGGTCGGCGCTTGCGATCCTGGAGCCTCTGGCCGAGCGTTGGACGTTCGATGTTCTTCAGGCGGATGAGACGTTGCGCGTCCCGGAGTCCTCGGCCGACCTGATCGCGAGCGCCCTATCTCTGCACAATTTGAACGACCTGCCGGGCGTGCTGGTTCAAGCACGCCGCGCGCTCAAGCCGGATGGCTTGTTCGTCGCGGCCCTGTTCGGCAGCGAAACCTTGATGGAATTGAGGGATTCCCTGGCGGCGGGCGAACTCGATACGCTCGGCGGCGTAAGTCCGCGCGTGGCACCATTTGCGGACGTGCGCGATCTGGGTGGTCTATTGCAGCGCGCCGGTTTCGCGCTGCCCGTCGCGGATGTCGAACGCACGATCGTCCGCTACCGTGATTTTTCGACGCTAGTGTCGGACTTGCGCATGATGGGTGAGACGAACGCCCTGGCCGAGCGCAGCCGCAGGCCGTTGTCACGCGCAACCGCCGCGGCGACGATGACGCACTATGCGGCTCATCATGCCGACACGGATGGTCGCCTGCGAGCGACGTTCGATATCGTCTATTTGACAGGATGGGCCCCGCATGAGAGCCAGCAGCAGCCGCTCAAACCGGGGAGTGCAAGTTCGCGGCTGGCGGAAGCGCTGAAAACAACCGAGCACAACGCCGGCGAACGGGCGTCCAAGAATTAGATGGACGCCGCAACCGTCTGGAAAAATCCCGACAGGGTCGTGCCGATTTGCGTGACCCCGGCAATGATCAGGATAGAAATCAGGCTGGCGATCAGAGCGTATTCTATCGCCGTCGCGCCGCTGGTGTTCCTCAAGATCCCGCGCAAAGCAGATCGCGCAGCATTGGGATCAACGGCAAGTCTGCGGGCGGCATCCGGTAGTGCGACAACTCGTTCGGCTTTACCCATTTCAGCGCCGAATGCTCGCGCGGCGCCGGCGAACCTTCCCAGCGCCGGCACACGTAGAGCGGCATCAGAAGATGAAAGTCCGCGTAGCTGTGCGACGCGAACGCGAATGGCGCCAGACACGGCTCCTGTATCGAGATCCCAAGCTCCTCGCGGAGTTCGCGGATCACGGTTTCCTCGGGCCGTTCGCCCACCTCGACTTTGCCGCCAGGAAATTCCCATAGCCCTGCCATCGATTTGTCCGGCGGGCGTAGCGCCACCAGCACGCGGCCGTCCGGATCGATCAGGGCGCAGGCCGCAACCAGAACCAGTCTGAGCCCCGACGCTGACACGATGACGCTGTCCCCTTTACCGTCCATTTAAGAGAGTCGCTAAAATTGACGCAAATCGTGCCGCCACCAGATCAATTCACCATCGTCCGGATCATAGGACTTGCCTGTCTTTATGAAACCGTTTCGTTCCAGGACAGTCTGCGAGGCCACATTGCCGACGGACGTCGCCGCAACAACCGTCGCAACGGCCGGATCACGGCCTGCGAAGGTCAGCATTGCGCTCACCGCCCGCGTTGCATGTCCGCAATTGCGCCGGCATTCGGCGATGCCATATCCGATCTCGACTGTGCCGTCGGCATCCGCAGGCCGTTTGTAGCCGCACAAGCCAACAACCTCTTGGTCCACCACCACGAGCCAGCTGCCGTGACTGCCAGAGGACTGAAGCCGCCGGTTCATTGCCCGCAGGACCCCAAGCGTCTCGGCCGTATCCACTCCACCGGGCGCGAGACGCAAATCCGGCGCTGGCGTCGGCGCGTCGCCGAGCATCCACGCATAATGCGCGTCCAACGCCTCGACGAGAAGGCCGTCCTCAGCTTCTATAGCTGCCATTGATATCGATGTAGCCGTGTGTGAGATCGCAGGTCCAAACGCGCGCCTTGCCCTTGCCGAGGCCGATATCGATCGCGATTTCGACCTCGCGGCCTTTGACCGCCTTGGTTGCGGCCGCTTCGTTGTACTTCAGCGCACGGGCGCCATTTTCGGCGACGATCTGATTTCCGAAAGCAATCTTGAGTTTGTCCCGGTCAGCCGCCTCCCCGGATTTGCCCACGGCCATCACGATGCGGCCCCAGTTGGCGTCGTTGCCGGCGATCGCTGTTTTCACCAGCGGAGAATTTGCCACCGACATCGCTATGTGTTTTGCCGCGTCGTCGGATTCGGCTCCTGACACATCGATACGGATGAGTTTCTGCGCGCCCTCGCCGTCGCGCACGACTTGCAGCGCCAGGCTCAGCAGAACCGCGTCCAGTCTCTGGCGAAATTCATTCAAACGTTTGTCGTAAGCTTTGGTCACCGCCGCGTGATGTGCGCCCTTGCCTGTTGCAAAGAGCAACAGCGTGTCGCTCGTCGACGTGTCGCTGTCCACCGTGATTGCGTTGAATGAGGGTCTGACGGCCGCCGCCAGCAATTCCTGGAGCACCGAGGCTGGCAGGTTGGCGTCGGTGAACACGAACGATAGCATCGTCGCCATGTCCGGCGCGATCATCCCCGAGCCCTTTGCGATGCCGTTGATGGTGACGCGCTTGCCGTCGATCATTGCGGACGCGGTAGCAAGCTTGGGATAGGTATCCGTCGTCATGATGGCTTCGGCTGCGGCCCGCCATCCGGCCGCCGAGCCCGTCTCGGCAAGCGCGCCGAGCAGTTTTGTAATCCGGTTCGCCGGCAACGGCTCCCCGATCACGCCTGTCGACGCCATGAACACTTCGCTGGGACGGCAACCGACCACGGCCGCCGTGGATTCGGCAATCTGGCGCGCTCCATCGTATCCGGCCTTGCCGGTGAAGGCATTGGCGTTGCCGCTGTTGACGACCAGCGCGCGCGCACCGCCGGCCTTCAAATTTGCCTTGCACCAATCGACCGGAGCGGAGGCGGTTTTCGACTTGGTGAACACGCCGGCCACCTGCGTACCGGGTGCGAGCACCGCCAGGACGACATCCGTGCGATCCTTGTAGCGCACGCCGGCCGCGCCAGTGCTCAGGCGCACCCCGGCCAGCGGTGGCAAGGAGGGGTAGCTTTTGGGCGCCAGGGGCGACACAGCGGGGCCTGAAGCCTTGGCCGGCTTGGCTGCTGATTTCCCCTTGGCCATCGATGCGCCCTCGCCACGCTCAATCGGGCGGGCATGTGACCGGAATCGCCTGATTTGACAAGGGGGTGAGGCGTTCTTATCTCTCCGCCGCGGCTGCCATGCCGGACAAGCGCCCCAAGGCCCGCACCATCTGGCCGTACCAAGAGGATTTCATGCTGGGTTTCAGCGGCATAGCTCAACGATTTTTCGGTTCCGCCAACGAGCGAAAACTCCGCCCCTACAAGGGTCGCGTGGCGGAGATCAATGCGTTGGAAGCGAAATTCGCCGCCAAGACCGACGAGCAGCTCCGCGATCTGACCGACGCGTTCAAGGATCGCCTTACCAAGGGCGAGACCCTGGAGGACCTCCTGCCGGAAGCGTTTGCCGTCGTGCGCGAAGCCGCCAAGCGGACGCTTGGTCAGCGCCATTTCGACGTTCAGCTCGTCGGCGGCATGGTCCTGCACTACGGCAACATCGCCGAAATGAAGACCGGTGAAGGCAAGACGCTGGTTGCCACCCTTCCCGTCTATCTGAACGCGCTGGCCGGCGAAGGCGTGCACGTCGTCACCGTGAATGATTACCTCGCCAGGCGTGACGCCGAATGGATGGGCCAGATCTACAAATTCCTCGGTCTCAGCGTCGGCTGCATCGTCCATGGACTTACCGACGACGAGCGCAAGCAGGCCTATGGCTGCGACGTGACCTACGGCACGAACAACGAATTCGGCTTCGATTACCTGCGCGACAACATGAAGTACTCGATCGCGACGATGAGTCAGCGCGGTCACTCATACGCCATCGTCGACGAAGTGGACTCGATCCTGGTGGACGAGGCGCGCACGCCGCTGATCATTTCGGGACCGACCGATGATCTCACCGCGATGTACGTGGCTGTGGACGCGATGGTCCCGCAACTTGTCAAGAGCGACTACGAGGTCGACGAAAAGACGCGCAATGTGACGCTCACCGAAGCCGGCAACGAACATATGGTCGAACTGCTGCGCGGCGCGGGGTTGCTGGAGACCGGCGATCTCTACGACATCGAGAACATCTCGGTCGTGCATCACGTCAATCAGGCGTTGAAGGCGCACACGATTTTCCAGAAAGACCGCGACTACAACGTCAAGAGCGGAAAAGTCGTGATCATCGACGAGTTCACCGGCCGCATGATGGAAGGCCGCCGATATTCGGAAGGGCTGCACCAGGCGCTCGAGGCGAAGGAAAAGGTCGAAGTCCAGCCCGAGAACGTGACGCTGGCCTCAATCACCTTCCAGAACTATTTCCGGCTCTACGACAAGCTGGCGGGGATGACGGGAACCGCGCTGACGGAAGCCGCCGAGTTCATG
>JANYBR010000364.1 GCA_025360685.1 Pseudomonadota bacterium | reverse complement strand
GTTCGACCGGTCTGCCGCCCAGCCGCTTGAGCGCAGCGATCAGATCGTCGCGGTGCTGCTTGTGGTGACCTTGGAACGCGAGCGCAACCCTGAGGACATCGGCCGACAGAAGCTTGCTCTCTGCGCCGATCTGATAAGCGGCAATTCCCTCGTCTTCCAGTCCCAGGGCCGCGTTCAGCAGCTGGACATCCTGGGCCGTATTCGCGCGTTTCGTCACATGGTGCCGCGCCGCGGATGCCGGCGTTCCAAGAAGTGCAAGTGCGCCAACCGCGGACAGTGTAGTCGCCGCTCCCGTCAGGACTCCTCTGCGTGACCTTGGTCCGGTTTCTTCGATCATGATGCTTCTCCGTGGGTTGTGCGGCCGTTCGGGCCAAGACGTTGAAAAACGCGTGATCTGGAGCCTGACAGTCGGCGCCGGCGAAAAGGAGCCCTTTGCCAGCAACACCCCGCGGCTCGAGACCGTGCGTGCGCTGCGGGTGTCGCCCCGCGCCCGAACAGCCTGTCCTCGCCGTCCGTGATAGCGTCTCGGTATCCTTCTCGGGTCATTGGCTAACAGATAGTGCCGGCTTCACTGGATCGGCAGGCTCGGAATCTACGGACCCCGCTTAAGCCCATGACGTCTGTTCAATGACGTCTTCTTTGACAACAAGTGTGGCTCTCGCAGTACAATTCGATGCGCTCAGATCAGCACCTTGCTTGGTTTTCGGAGCCAACGTCCGAACGCGACCACAAGTCACGCCATGCTGGCTCAACGCATGTGATCCAAGAGTTGCTGTCAGTTGGTGTTCACTATGTGATCAAATGGGTTTGTCCCGGGACGACACGAAGTCATTGTAACCGGCGACCTCATCGATTGTGCGGGTCAGAATCTTGCCAGGGCGCTGACAATATCCGGAAAACACTCGCCGCGGACAGTCACGATCCGCCCGGGCGTATCGCGCAGGCCGGCTTGAACGGCATCGTGCTTCGATTCCAACTCAAAAAGTGCGCAGCCGCTCTCGCTGAACGAGCCCGTCCGACTGAAACCACATCGAAATACGACACATGCGGATTGACCGCAAACTTTCCTGTTCTCTCAACAAAGCCTGACACGGCCGTCCCCTCGCCTACGTAGTTCCCGAAATGTCGCGCACTGGAAATGCCAGTGACATCATTCTATGTTTCGGTGACGCGGGGGATAGACGTTCGACTTGTTCGAGGTGATCGTCATGCATCAGCCCGATATCTCCAACGCGGCACAAGAGGCACAGGAAAGAGCGAGTGCAATCGACGCAAAGCGCGCTGCTCTGGAGTTCGATCAAACAGAGCCGCGCGTTGGCCCCGACGGCTGGAGCGTTATTGGTGAGGAAGAAGAGAGCGCCCGGCCTATGCGAAAGAGCATCGACGTCAAAGGTCGCGCAATCGCGGCGGTAGGTTCCAAAGTCAGCGGTCCTGGGTCCGCAAAGTCCTCACCGGAGCCGCCGCCGATCGAATCGCGATTCAGCCGGATGAAACGTTTCCTCAGCTCGCTCATTCGTCCGCAATTGTTTCTGACTTGACGCTTTGAACTTCTCAGGGATGTGGCTGAGCGTCGTGATGCGGAAAGCTGTTTCCAGCGGACCGTCTCAGCTACTTATGACGATACCAACCAGATGGCCCATCGCGAATGTTACGGCCGCTGCGACAAAACCGATCAGCAATTGCCTGACACCGGAAAACAATATCGCGCGTCCAGTAAATAGTGTTGTTCCTGCGCCGATCAGGAAGAGAACTGCTCCGCTGAGCACAAGGCTGACGACCGTGGCGCGAATGCCGGTGGCGAAGAAGAAGGGTATGACAGGAAATATCGCTCCGATTGCGAAAAGGAAAAAGGACGTCATCCCGGCTGTCCACGGCGAGCCACCCAGGTGATCCGGATCAATTCCAAGCTCCTCGCGCGCCAGCGTGTCCAGAGCTGTGTCTTTGTTGGCCATCAAGCGATCGGCAAGAGCTTCGGCTTGCTCCTTGGGCAGTCCCTTTGCCCGATAGATCAACTCAAGTTCTTCTTTCTCCTCATCGGGTACGATCGCCAGTTCGGCTGCTTCGACTTCGGTTTGGAGCCGGTAGGATTCTCGCGCCGTGTTGACCGACAGCCATTCACCCAATGCCATCGAACAGGCACCCGCCAGCAGGCCGGCCAGTCCTGTTACCAGAATTGCCTGAGCGCCAAGGGCAGCACCCGCTACACCCATCACAAGGCTGAGGTTTGAACAGAGACCGTCATTCGCGCCCAAGACGGCTGCGCGCAACGCATTGCCGCCTAAACCGCGATGTCGCCCTTCAAGGCGAGCCAACATTCCACCCATCACCCCCCGGGGATCACTACCCGCAATCGCTTCTATAATTCGCGCATGGCTGCGCTCCATCGAGGGAAGCCCCGCAGCGACCGCATCGGCCTGCGTGTCGTATTGACCGCTGTCGATTTGCTCGAGTGTATCCACAGTTGGCAGCACGAACTGTGGTCCGAACCGACGTGCCAGCCAGCGAAGGATTCGAGTACGCATGCCCGGCCGTAGACTGGGAATTCGTCTGCCGCTCTCTCTCATCCGCGACTTCCAGAATTCCGCGTGCGCCTCTTCTATCGAAGCAAGTTTGTCATAGACTTTTGCGATGTCCGGATTCTTCTCGGTTTTCGCCAGTGTGCGATATAGAGCCGCGCCGTCGACTTCGCCCTGAAGGTTCGTACGATATCGCACCTGTGAATTTCTGCGATCGCTCATCGAATCCCCCCGATCGGGTTGCCACCGCAAAATTCGGCCTCTTTCGTTGAATGCATCCTTAGACCGGTGTCACATTCAGTCGCCATGTCGTTGTCGGATCCGACGTGACAGTAAGCCCTGGCAGGATTCGTCGGCAGAAATCGTGTTTCGAGATCGATATTGCACCAAAGTAAGGACACCGATCACGACGCCGCTTTGGCGCGTCGAGTCCTCCGTCTCAAATATGCCGCCAGTACGAGTGCCTGGTTGTGTTTCAGGTCGCGCGCGGAATACAGCAGGGTGATCCGGCGCTTCTTTTTCGACAAGGCGAACAATGCGTTCAACGCCGGATTGGTCTTCAGCTCTGCCCGGTAGCGGCGCTGGAACTCGTTCCATCGCTCAGGTCTGTGGCCAAACCATTTTCGAAGTTCGGTACTCGGCGCTACATCTCTGAACCACACTGCGTGGCCCAGATCCGATTTGCGCAGCCCTCTGGGCCACACTCTGTCCACCAGCACTCTTTGTCCATCGCCCGAGGCGGTTGGCTCATAAACACGCTTGATTTCGAAAATCGTCACCTTGCG
>JANYBR010000260.1 GCA_025360685.1 Pseudomonadota bacterium | reverse complement strand
TGCCGTGCACGGCAACGGGCTCGGAAAAGCGGCGGATGGCTTCCCAGCCGATGCCGCCCAGCACCACAAGTAGGAACACCGAGTTGAACAGCGCAGCTATGATTGACGAGCCGCGCAAACCGTATGTGTAGCGCGCAGTGGGTGGCCGCCTTGCAAGGCCTGCCGCCCCCCAAGCGACTATCAAGCTCAGGACATCGCTCAGGTTGTGACCCGCATCCGCGAGCAAAGCAGTCGAGTGGGCGACAAGTCCGTACACCGTTTGCAAAACGACAATGCCCAGGTTCAGCGCAGTTCCGATGGCGAATGCTCGACCAAAACTCGTCGGCGCGTGCTGATGGTGCCCATGTTCATGCCCATCATGATCGTCATCGTCATGACGTTCGTGAAGATGTTCGCCATGTTCCGTTCGAGTGTCATTCATCATTGAAACTCTTCCATGTACTTTCACAAAGACCTCGATGGCGAAAGGCGCTCGAACGGCATGACGTCAACATAGAAAACCGATAGTCTTAAATCCAGCTACAGAATAGGTGGGCGTCTGAAAGCGCCAGGGAGACGCGTAATGAGCTACTACTTTTCAAAGGTGCTGAATGCTGGTTTTGACGAGGTGATGCAGCGCACAACTGATTCCCTCAAGCGCGAGGGCTTTGGCATCATCACTGAGATCGACGTCAGAGACACTTTCAAGAAGAAGCTAAATGTCGATTTTCGTCGCTACCGCATACTCGGCGCCTGTAACCCGAGCCTAGCCCACGAGGCGCTCCAGCTCGAGAACAAGGTTGGCACAATGCTACCGTGCAATGTTGTCGTACAGGACATAGGGGACGGCCGCACGGAAGTTGCAGCAATTGATCCTGTAGCGTCTATGCAGGCGATCGACAATCCACGGCTCAAGATTGCGGCAGAGAGTGTCCGTACCAAACTCAAGACAGCGATCGAGACGCTCTAGGACAGCAACCAGATCACGGAAAGCGCACCCGCTCCCAGGCAGTAGTAAGCGAAGGGATCTAGGGCATCAAAGTCGTGCCCCCGGAAATAGTGCATCAAAAATGCCGTGCTGACGTACGCGGTTACTGCTGCGATCAGACCCGCAAGCCACATAGTGTAGCCAAAATTGCTGTTCGGGTGAGTCAATAGTTTGGGAACCTCAAGCACACCTGCCCCACCGATAATCGGCGTCGCGATCAAGAAGGAAAAGCGTGCAGCGTCCTTGTGGTGCAATCCAGCAAGAACGCCGCCGACCATGGTCATACCCGAGCGCGATATGCCTGGTATCAAAGCAAAACTCTGCGAAAGCCCGATCGCCAGCGCTCCGCGCCATGTCAACGCCGACAACGCATGACTACCGCGCCGCTTCATGCGCTCGCTAGCGAATAAAACCGCGCCATTGACCATCAGGAAGAGGGCAGCGAGCGTGGGGTCTGCGAAAAGTTGTTGCAGCATCCTTTCGGCCGCAAAACCGAGGATGGCAGCCGGAACGGTGGCCACCGCGATAAGGCCCAGCAGGCGACGGTTCTCGAGGATTTCGTGGCGCGGACCAAATCCTAAAGCCGCTTTCGCCAATCCGAACCAGTCCCGCCAGAAATAAAGAAGCAGGGCCGCGGCAGTCCCCAAGTGCAGAACCACCAGGAAGGGAAGAAACCCCGGTGCGCGCTGATCGATTTTCCATCCGAGAACGGCAGGCACAATGACGGCGTGCCCAAGGCTGCTGATCGGAAAAAGTTCGGTGGCACCTTGCAGCAGCGCCATCCAGACGGCTTGCAGCGGAGTCAATGTGATGTCCGGGGAAATTGTGCCGATTGTCCATTCATTCTGAGTCTCTCCCGCCGTTCTCGAATCGCTCAGGCAACTTCGTCATGCTCGAAGCATCCGCATGCCGTTTGCGATTACAGCCAACTCGCTCAACTCGTGCGCGACGACGACCACGGGTAACGACAACAGGCCGAAAAGCGCTCCCGCTACAAGAGCGCTAATGAGAAGCGACGAGAGAATCAGGTTTTGGCGCGTGATTCCTTGTGCTCGCCTAGCGAGACCGACTGCGTAAGCGAGTTTCAAGAGGTCATCTCCCATCAGAGCCACATCCGCAGTCTCGAGTGCCGCGTCGGTTCCGGCTACACCCATCGCAATGCCAACATTCGCCGCCGCCAGTGCCGGTGCGTCATTGATGCCATCTCCGACCATTGCGACGTGCCGGTGAGCACGGGCTAGATCGCGCAACTTTTCGACTTTGTTCTCAGGGGTCAGCCCGGCGTGTACTTCGTCGATTCCTGCGTCGTGAGCAATCGCGCGGGCAGAAGTCTCATTGTCACCCGTCAGCATGACCACTCGCTTGATGCCTGACGACCTAAGCGCAGCGATCGCCTGTGCCGCGTCAGGCCGCAGCGTGTCACGTAGGGCTATGACACCCCATACTTCGTCGTCGCCGCCGATAAGGACGACCGTCTTGCCTTCGTGTTCGAGACGTTCGACCTGCTTGCTCACGGCACCGAACTTGACGCCCACTCTGTCGCGGAACGATTTTGGATTGCCGACGAACACGCGCCCGTCGACAAATTGCGCTGATGCGCCTGCACCGGCCAGGGCACGGAATTCGGTAATTTCGACGGGTGCAACACCCAGTTTCTGGACATGGTGCACGATAGCTCGCGCAAGCGGATGCTCGCTGCGCGCCTCGACGCCCGCCGCCAATGCAAGAAGAGCCCTCTGATTCTCGACACCGGGCGCGGCGCGCAGAAAAACGAAATCGGTGACGTCCGGTTTTCCCATGGTCACCGTCCCCGTCTTGTCGAGTGCGACCACGACGATTCGCGCCAACTCCTCCATGTAGCTGCCGCCCTTGATCAGCACGCCGCGACGGGCTGCCGTCCCCAAAGCCGCAACCATTGTGATCGGTATGGAGATGACGAGCGCGCACGGCGCCGCTGCGACAATGAAGATCGTCGCCCGTATCAACCATGAATGCCAACCACCAAGCAGCACCGGTAGCAGCACACTGATAAGGATGCCCACTGCCAGCACGGCGGGGCTGTACCAGGCGCCGAAGCGTTCGATAAATCGCTGGCTCGCGCCTTTTCGCTCCCGCGCTTCCTCCACAAGTCTGATAATTCGGGAGATCGTATTCTCCGCGAAGACTTTCGTGGCGCGGACCTCAAGCACGCCCTCGCCATTGATGCTACCGGCGAAGACAGTATCGTGCGGCTTCTTGCCAACGGGCATACTTTCGCCGGTGACTGGTGCTTGGTTGACGCCTGACACGCCGGACACGATCTCGCCGTCCGTCGCCACGGATTGACCGGGCCGAACAATGAAAATATCGCCGACCCGGAGTTGCTCGGCGGGAATCTCTTGTTCTTTGCCTTCGCGCCGGACAAGGGCGAGCCTCGGCGTCAGGTCCATCAACGCCCGGACGGCGGACCGGGTCTTCTCCTCGGTGTAGCCTTCAGCCGCCTCTGAGATCGAATACAGGAAGGCCAGCGTCGCAGCTTCGGCGAACTGTCCAAGGATGGCCGAGGCGACAGCCGCGACGGTCATTAGAAGCTCGATCCCGATTTCTCGTTCGAAGACGAGTTCCTCGATCGCCTCGCGGCCGAAGAACCAGCCGCCGATCACGATAGCCGCGAGATAGAGCGAGACCGAAGCCAGCTCTGGAGCACCAGCCGTTCCAACGAGCCAGCCAGCAGCCAAGAGGATGGCGGACCCGCAGGCGGTCAGGACCTTGGCGTTCTCCCATGGCTTCGGGAGTCGATGGTCGCGAAGATTCTTCCGTGGCGGATAGCCGAGCAAGCGGAGCCGCTCAGAGAACGTCGCTGGCGAGGCCTCTTGCGTTGCATAGCTGATGCTCACTCTTGCGGACTTAGAATAGATGGTCAGATCGACAAGACCCGGTGCTCCGGTGAGCCCGCGACGAATCGCGTTGGCTTCGCTATCGCAATCTAGGTTGTCGACGTGGAACTCGATCGTCTTGACGGCCTTATTGGCCATGATCGGCTGACACTCGATGCAGTCCACACGCGGATGGCAAGTTGTACAACGCGTCAATCCCCCTCATCGTCGGCGGTGGGCGCGATGATCTGTTTCACGAGGTCAGCCAGAATGCAGCGAATGTCATCGTCCACCGGCGAGTAGATGATTTGCTTTCCGTCGCGACTTGCACGCAGGACACGACTGGCCTTGAGCAATCGCAGATGATGACTGACCAGCGAACGCGATATATCCACGCGCTTGGCTATCTCGCCAACCGACGCCGGTTTGTCGATGCATGCGAGCAGGATTCGCAGGCGCGAAGCTTCGCCAAGCAGGCGAAGCACATCGGCAAGTTCAGCGACCTGCGCGTCCTTCAGTTGCGGGATTTTGGTGGGGATGACCTTCTGGACAACGCGCTTACGCATGTTAGTATGTTCGCTGAAGATAATGGTCAAGGCAAGTGACCGGTCGCTGGCCCAACACAATATTATCCTGCCGACCCAAAAAGGAGAGGTGATATGAGGCCGACCACAAAAGTCTCAATCTTCATCGCAGCAATCGCGCTAATCGGCGTATCTGGGGCTGCCGTCGCGCAGAACTCTTGGCAGGGATGCTGCGGTATGGGTCCGTGACCTATGGGTCGCGGCATGATGGGCAATGGCATGATGGGTAACGGAATGATGGGGCCTGGAAATTCCAGTATGCCGCGTCATCACATGGCTATGATGTGGGGCGTACCGGCTCCGTATAGATCGATGACCAATCCGCTACCGCAAATCAGCGCGACCGTTGATCGGGGTGCCGAGGTCTACACGCGGAATCGTGCTGCGTGTCACGGAGCGACCGGACAAGGCGACGGAGAAGCGGGCCGAGGTCTGTCGCCACGGCCCGGAAATCTGGCTTGGCTCTCGCAGATGCCGATGGCACGTTGGGACTAGTTCATGTACTGGACCGTCGCCGAGGGCGGAGCGCCCCTCGGCACAGCAATGCCGAGCTTCAAAGACAGTTTGTCGAAGCAGGAGATTTTGGAAGTCATCGCCTATATTCAGGCGCGATTGCCCCAAAAGGCAAAGCCGCAGTAAGGCGTCAATCTGCGAAGGCGTGTGGACTGTTTCATTTCTAGTGGGTCAGCTCGCGATGCAGTGCGCACCCGTGAGTGAGATCACCAACCGGACTACGGCTCGTTGCCGACCAAAAGCGTTCTCACCCTCACGAATTGTTCATCTCCTGCGCCGATCCTTGTGTGACAAGACTATGGGACGTAAGGTCCGCGTTATGTTTGCTCGCCTGTTTGCACGTCGGATTGTCGCGTTTGTCCTCGCGCTAGGAGTGTTCCTGGGCGGCGCGGCCCCAAGTTGGGCGGTTCCGACTGTCCAAGGTAACGGAGCTATGCCTTCTGACATGGCAATGACGATGCCCGGCATGCAGATGCAGAGCGACTGCCTGACCAACATGAACAAAGGCGCACCTAGTAAAGGCAATCCCTGCAAGAATATGAACGGCAGTTGTGTCGCTTGCGCGGCCTGCGCGCTGCCGGTTGTTCTGATTCAAGAGTCTGCGATTTTTCAGCTGCTTTCGCGCTCTGAACGCGCCGTGTTCACACATGTCGTGAACCGGAATGGAATCGACATTCTTCCTGCACTACCTCCTCCCATCGCAATCGCTTGAACGGCGTAGCGCCTCGCTAGTCGCGAGCGCGAACCTCTGAAGGCTTCGAGGCGTCCGCGCATTCCGCGAATGACCCGAAAGGCTTTCTTTTCAACACGCAATCAAGCGTTCAGCTCGCGCCTTTGCGCGTGAGCGGGAGGACGACATGAATAGAAGCAAAATAATTGGTGCGAGGTTTGTAGAACTTGCGTTCGCAACCGCACTGTCACTCGCGTCCCTTGGCCAAGCCGGGGCGGCAGACCGCTACAGTTTTGAAGCAATGCGGCAGGCGTCCGGTGACGCGCTTACGATTCGTCTCGTCGATGAGACGAATGGCCAGACGGTGAGCAACGCCCACATGTACGCGATCCACCGGCAGTGGATTCCGGCCAAGGGTGAGCCGCGGTTTCTGGATCGCCGAGTCGCTCTGGCGCCAGATGGACACGGTGCCTTCACCTATCAAGGCAACGACGTGCAGTCCGGCGTGACAATCCGGCTGGTTGCTCGGATCGACGATACCGATTCGGACATCCTGGGAAGCGTGCGCGTCGGTAACTGAACGGAGCTCAACTCAATTGCTCAGTCCGGCGTACCGACCGGTTCGTCCCAACCAACGGAGAATGACATGCATAGAATTTCTTTCGCCATAGCCACGACCCTGTTGCTCAGCGCGGCCGGCCCTGCCGTCGCAGTCGGCATGGACATGCCGATGAGTAAGCCCAACGCCATGACACCAAACTCTGATTATCGTTTTGAGCTGTCAGGCCCACCCAAGGCTGGTGATCCTGGAAAGAGCATTGTGTCGGTGCAGCTCATGCACAGCGGCAAGCCGATTGTTGGTGCGATCATCATTCAATCGAGAGCGGACATGGGACCCATCGGGATGGCGGCGATGACTGCACCGATCAAGTCACTAGGCGAGCAACCACCGGGCACCTACCGCTTCGAAGTGAGCAACGGTTCGGTTTGGCAGAAGGCGGACAACTGGTCGCTCAGCTTTGGTGCCAAAGTGCAGGGTGTCGCTCAAACTGTCAGCGGAAACCTAACAGTCAAACTCATGCCGTGACGACTCTCGTTCCAGGCGGCGCAACTCGCGCCGCCTGCAGCGCGACTGTGCGCTCACGCCCATGTGCCAGCATCGGAGACTAGTTGTGAAAACAACTCAGACACTTGTCGCAGGATTGGTCGCTGTTGTGCTCGCATTAGGGGGCATCGCCTTCGGCTATTGGATACATCCCGGCATGGCCAGCACGCAGCCAGCATCGACTGGCGTTGCGGCATCGACGGTAGCGCCTTCTGCGGATCGCAAACCCATCTACTATCAGGACCCGGACGGCAAAGCGGACTATTCGCCAACCCGGAAAAAGACCGCCACTGGCCGCGAATATGTTCCGGTCTATGACAACGCATCGACTGCGAACCCTGCAAACACCAATTCGCCGATAGAACCCGCGCCAAGCGGGAAAGGTCGCGTTCTCTACTACCGCAATCCGATGGGCCTGGCCGACACATCTCGGGTTCCGAAAAAAGACTCGATGGGGATGGACTACATCCCCGTTTACGAAGGCCAGGACGAGTCCGGCATAGTCACGGTCAGTCCACAGCGCGTGCAGATGCTGGGCGTCAAAACGGCTCCGGTCGAAATTCGTTCGTCACTCACGCGCTCGATTCGCGCGACCGGAACAATCCAGGCGGACGAAAGCCGACTTGCGGTCGTCACGACTAAATTCGACGGCTTTGTTGAAAAGCTCTTTGTCTCAACCACCGGTGCGTCGGTGCGCAAAGGCCAGCCCCTCGCACAGGTCTGGATTCAAACTCCCGATGTCGTGACACAGATGGGCCCCGACGTAATCACCCGTCAAATTGATTACATCGTGGCTTTGCAGGAACACAACGCAGACTCCATCAATCAAGCGGCGCGCAATCTTCGCAACTACGGCATTCCGGATTCAGCCATCGCCGAGATTCGCAGGACGGGCCGCGCTACACGATCCATAACAATCAGCGCACCGCTAAGCGGCACGGTGTTGGAAAAGACAGCGACACAAGGCATGCACTTCAACGCGGGCGACCCGCTGTTCAAGACAGCTGATCTCTCGACGGTATGGCTCCTTGCCGATGTTGCTGAACAGGACTTCGGCAATGTTCAAACTGGAGAAGCAGCTCACGTCAGCTTCGTTGCTTATCCCGGCAGAATGTTCACTGGCAGTGTCGATTTTATCTATCCGAGCCTAATGGCCGCAACCCGAACGGGCCGCGTGCGCATTGTATTGCCGAACACCAATTCGTTGCTGCGCGAGTCAATGTATGCATCTGTTTCCATAGATTCTCCCGAATCGGCTGGTGGTCAGGCTCTCGTCGTTCCGGACTCGGCGGTCATCGACAGCGGAGCCCGGCAAGTCGTCATCGTGGCACGCGGCGAGGGAAAATTTGAACCTCGCGTGGTTCGTATCGGCGCGCACGGCGATGGTTACATACAGGTTCTTGACGGCTTGAAGGTCGGCGAGCAGGTCGTGGTCAGTGCCAATTTTCTGATCGATGCGGAAAGCAACCTGCGCGCTGCGCTGCAAGCGTTTTCACCTGACGCGAAGAAGGCCTCAGGCACGCCATGATCGCTCGCATCATTGAATTATCGGCCCGCAATACGATGTTTATTCTGCTTGCGACGGTATTTGTCGTGGGGGCTGGTCTCTATGCAGTTTTCACTACGCCGCTGGATGCCATTCCGGACCTCTCGGACCCCCAGGTCATCGTTTACACGGAGTACGCTGGGCAAGCGCCACAGGTGGTCGAGGATCAAGTCACCTA
>JANYBR010000221.1 GCA_025360685.1 Pseudomonadota bacterium | reverse complement strand
AGTCCGGTGATCTTCGCGATCCGCGCCGCCACTTTTTCAGCAAAGCCTATCGGTGCGTTCAGCCCCGTGCCGACCGCCGTGCCGCCCTGCGCCAGCTGCATCAGCTTGGGCAACGTCATCTCGATGCGTTCGATGCCGTTGGCGACCTGCGTGGCATAGCCGGAGAATTCCTGGCCGAGCGTCAGCGGCGTCGCGTCCTGGGTGTGGGTGCGTCCGATCTTGATGATGTCCTTGAAGGCATTCTGCTTCTTCACCAGCGCGCCGTGCAGCTTTTTCAACGCCGGCAACAGATCGTGCACGATCTGCTCCGCGCAGGCGATGTGCATCGCCGTAGGGTACGTGTCGTTCGAAGACTGGCTCATATTGACGTGATCGTTGGGATGAACGGGCGACTTGGAACCCATCACTCCGCCCAGCATCTCGATGGCGCGATTGGAGATCACCTCGTTGGCGTTCATGTTGGATTGCGTGCCGGAACCGGTCTGCCATACCGCCAGCGGGAAATGATCGTTGAGCTTGCCGTCGATCACTTCTTGCGCGGCGGCGACGATCTTCTCGCCGAGCTTCTTGTCGAGATGGCCGAGCTCCATGTTGGTCTCGGCGGCGGCACGCTTGACGATCCCCAGCGCGCGCACGATCGCAAGCGGCTGCTTCTCCCAGCCGATCTTGAAGTTGCCGAGGCTGCGCTGGGACTGTGCGCCCCAATAACGGTCGGCGGCTACTTCGATCGGGCCGAACGAGTCGGTTTCGGTGCGGGTCTTGGTCATCTGGCCGCCCTTCGACGGCGCGAAATGTGCCGCGGTTGAATGCCCACCGCCGCAGAGAGAAATGCAACGACCTCGTCCTCGGGGGATCGACCATTCTTCCGCGCCTGGGCACGCAAGAACTTCATCGTTACCTTGTCGATATCGTTGATCGTGAAATCGTCCATGGGATGCGTTTTACCAGTGATTCTGTCTGCCGCGATCCTACTTTTTTCGAAAGGAATCGAGACTCACGACTTCTCCCACCTGCGGCGTAGGCGCTTTCTCGCCAGCAGTTTCGGCGATCTTGGACGGCGCGGTGTCGGCGGTCTTTTCGCGATTCTGCTCGGGCGCCGGCGTTGGCGGCATCATCTGCGGCGAGCCGGTCTTGGCATCGCCCTCTGGCCCGCGGAACTGCAGCCCGAACTGAACGCCGGGATCGAAGAAGGCGGTGAGGGCAGGGAACGGGATGACCAGCGTCGCCGGAAGCTTCTTGAACGTCAGGGTGACTTCGAAACGCTCCTCGGTGATCTTCAGGCCCCAGAACTGATGCTGCAGGATGATCGTCATTTCATCGGGATACTGCTCGCACAGGAATTCGGGAATGTCGACGCCGGGAAATTTCGTCTTGAATGTCAGATAGAAGTGATGCGAGCCGATCAGGCCCTGCTTCTCGATCCGGCGCAGCGCGTCGCGCACGACGCCGCGCAGGGCAGCGTCCGTCAATGCCTGATAGCCGATGAAGTCCTTCGCCATTCGCAGTCCGTGCGTGATGGCCTGAGACTAAGCGCGGCATCGATGGAGTCAATGTGGCGCGGTAGAAACGCGACACGCCCCATAGGTCCCGCCTTATTTTTCGCTGCGTCCCGTGTCGGCCAATCGCAGCCGCCATGTTTGAGCGGGTGCAAACCTGTGCAAGGATCGCGCGCCGGCGCCGGCCCGGAGGATCCAAGCATGACGCCCACTTTGACCGCGCCACGTCCGGCAGCACCCGTACCGCGGGAAACGGCAGTATCATTCCTGCGCGTGCTGTGGGAATTGCGCCAGAATCCCATCGCGGCGTTCGGCGCGCGGGCTTATTCGCTACCGCAGGTGCATCTCAAGTCGCGCATTCGCGACTTCCTGCTCGTCAACGAGCCGGAGAACATCAAGCATGTCCTGCTCGACAATGTGGACAATTACATCAAGAGCGATCAGGTGCAGCGACTGACCAAGCCGGCGCTCGGCAATGGCCTGCTCAACGCAGAAGGTGCGAGCTGGCGCTTTCAGCGGCGCACCGCTGCGCCGATGTTTCAGATGCGTCATGTCGCCAGCTTCGCGCCGGTCATGGCGGAGGCGGCCGCAGAGATGCTGGCGCGCTGGGATGCGCTGCCGGACGGTGCGCACATTGATGCCGCTGACGAAATGATGCGCCTGACCTACGACATCATCTGCCGGACCGTATTCTCCGGTGACGTGACGATGGACTATGGCCGCATGTCGCGGGCCATACTGGTCTATCTGGAGACCTTGGGCCGCATCGACATGCTGGGCCTGCTTGGCTTGCCGCGTTGGGTGCCGACTCCGGACCGCATCCGTGCCGCGCCGGCGCTGCGCTATTTCCGCGGCGAGATGGAGGGGCTGATCGAACGGCGCAAGGCGCTGATCGCGCGCGATTCAGGCTCGGCGCCCAACGATCTTCTGACCCTGCTGCTGACGGCGCACGACCCTGAGGGCGGTGCGCTGTTCAGCGGCCGCGAGGTGTTCGACAATGTCATGACCTTTGTCTTCGCGGGCCATGAGACCACCGCCAACGCGCTTGCCTGGACGCTCTATCTTCTGTCGCAGTTTCCCGATGCCGATATTCAGGTCGCTGCAGAGGTTTTTGGCGTGGACGACGCGGCGATGATGCGCGGCGAGCTGCCAGAACTTCCGTTCACGCGCGCCGTGCTCGAGGAATCGATGCGGCTCTATCCGCCGGCGCCGTTCGTTAGCCGTGAGGCGGTCGCAGCCGACACGGTCGGCGGTGTCGCCATACGGCCGCGCACTTCGGTGCTCGTCTCGACCTGGATTCTGCACCGGCATCGCCTGCTGTGGGAGCGGCCGGACGAATTCGATCCCGGCCGATTCCTGCCGGGTCGCCGGGAGAGCATTCATCGCTTTGCCTATCTGCCGTTCGGCGCCGGTCTGCGCATCTGCATCGGCATGAGTTTCGCGATGCAGGAAGCGCTGCTGTTGCTGGCAGCGATCATGCGGCGCTATCGGCTGGAGCTCGAACCGGGCCATCCCGTCCAGCCGCTCGCACGCATCACCTTGCGCCCGAAAAATGGCTTGAAGATGCGACTTCATCGCCGTTGAGGAGTTACACGTGACGATGCCAGCAAACGGCGCCGCGGCCCAATACGATTCGCGCACGATCTGGTTTCACTGGCTCACTGCCCTGCTCGTCGCCGGACAATGGATTGGTGCCAAGACAATCGACATGTGGCCGAAGGGTGCGCTGCAGGTCGATGCGATATCGCTGCACATCACCTTCGGTATATTGCTTGGCGGGCTGGTGGCCATCCGCATCTGGTGGCGCACCACGAGCGGGCGCCGCCTGCCTGAAGTCGGCGACGGCATCGTCCCGCTGCTGGCCAAGACGATGCACTGGGGACTCTATCTGCTGCTCCTGACGGTCGTCGCGCTGGGGCTGACCATGCTCAGCGTGCGCCCTCTGAGTTACTTTAATTACTTCATGCTTCCGGCGCTGACCAACAACCGGGTGCTGTTTCGCTCGGTCCACAGTCTGCATGATCTGCTGGCGACGACGATCCTGGTCGCCGCCGGCCTGCACGCACTCATGGCGCTCGTCCACCAATATGTCTGGCGCAACGGCGTGCTGGCGCGGATGATTCCGCGGTTGGGGTAGGACGTTCGCCGTCAATGCGCCTGGGCGGCTTTGCTCTTCAATACAATCTGCAGGGCGGTGTCGCTGGGCTTGATCCCCGCGGCGACGGACGCGTCGATCGCTTTCTGAGCCAAGTCCTGGGCCTTGGCCCAATCCCCGTCGCCAAAGTACGCCAATGCGAGCGAGACGGCAGAGGCATTGTCGATGGCCCCATTGGCGATCATGCGTTCGCCAAACGCGATCGCGCCCTTGTAGTCTCTGATCTCGTTGCACAAGACCATGGAATTTTTCAGGGTGCCGCTCTGCTCCGGGCTTGTCAGCGCCGTAGAGAAAAGCGGACTCGCAACCGTGCGCCTGTAGGCCGCCAGTGCGGCCGGATGGTCGCCGCTATTTATCGAAATGAAACTTGCGGCGACGTTGATTTCGAACTGATCCATTTCGTTGGAGCTTTGCATCGCGATCGCGTCGGCGAGCCTGGCTTGCGCCGTCGTCCAGTCTCTCTTTGCGCCGGCATCGAATGCCGCCTTCAGCAGTTTTCCGACGGGCATCGACATAGCAATTCCCGGTGACGCAGTAGTGACAGCCGGTGACGGCATACTTCTGGCCGGATCGCAACCGATCCAGCCGTCGGTGCGCATCACGCAATCACTTTCGGCCGGCGCAGGGGTCGCGTTCAGCGTGACCGTAGCAGCGGCGACAGCCACAATCAGAACCGCGCGCAACGCATAACGGGAATGTTTGTCCACCGACGTTCTCCGCACAATTCGGGTTCGAACGGAATGCGGAGTCTAACACGCAAATCCCAAAGCGAAAATCACCAGCGCGGGCGGCACACCTCCAGTTGCGGGAAATCCGGTCTACGAACGTCGATTTGACATGTTTCTGTGGGTAACAAGCCACGGCATTCGGTGGTCATTCGCGCCA
The DNA here is from genome assembly GCA_025360685.1 of Pseudomonadota bacterium. Classification (GTDB taxonomy): domain Bacteria; phylum Pseudomonadota; class Alphaproteobacteria; order Micropepsales; family Micropepsaceae; genus Rhizomicrobium. The sequence continues at coordinate 4,208 of JANYBR010000221.1, read as the reverse complement.
AACTGAACCCGCCCGCGCTCCCGCGAACGCTTTGGAGAACTCACACCAACGTCGCCAGCGATTTTGGATCGTAAGGTGTCAGCTCGTTGAGTTTTCCGGCGCGCACCTTGTTGGCCCAGTCGGGATTGACGATCAGCGCGCGGCCCACCGCGATAAGATCGAAATCGCCGCGCTCCATCATCTCGATCAGCCGTTCGATGCCGGAGACTTCGGCGGTGGCCTGGCGGAACGCGGAGATGAAGTCGGCGTTGAGGCTGACGGAGCCCACCGAGATTGTCGGCAAGCCGCTGATTTTCTTGGTCCAGCCGGCCAGGTTCATATCCGAGTTGAGCTCGGGAAATTCCGGCTCCCAGAAGCGCCGGGTCGAGCAATGGAAGATATCCACGCCGGCTTCGATCAGCGGCTTGAGGATTATCTCAAGTTCCTGCGGCGACTGCGCGAGCTTGGCGGTGAAGTCCTGCTGCTTCCATTGCGAGAAACGCAGCAGGATCGGAAAGTCAGGGCCTACTTCCTTGCGCACGGCGCGCGTCACGTCCGCGGCGAAATTGGCGCGTTGCGCGAGCGAGCCGCCATATTTGTCGGCGCGCGCATTGGTGCCTTCCCAGACGAACTGGTCGATCAGATAGCCGTGCGCGCCATGCAGTTCGACACCGTCGAAGCCCAGTTCCCTGGCGTAGCGCGCGCTATTGGCGAAACCAGCAATGACGTCGGCGATGTCCGCGTCGGTCATCGGCTCGGCCACCTTCTTGTCTTTCTTGGCGAGGCCCGATGGGCTCATGCTGCGCTGCTCGGGATAGGGACCGGTGCCGGGATGGCGCACCACGCCCTGGTGCCAGAGCTGCGGCATGATGTGCCCGCCCGCGGCCTTCACTTCCTTCACCACCTCGCCCCAGCCGCGCAGTGATTCCTCGCCATGGAAATGAGGAACGTTGACGTCGTTAGTCGCCGACTTGTGCTCCGGCGCCGTGCCTTCGGTCAGGATCAGGCCGACACCGCCTTCGGCGCGTGCCCGGTAGTATGCGGCAACTTGGTCATTCGGGATTTGGTCCGGCGACTTCGACCGCGTCATGGGCGCCATGACGATGCGGTTGGGCAGGACAAGAGACTTGAGCCTGAACGGCTTGAAGAGTACCTCGGTATTGGACATGGGCGTTTCCTTCAAAATCGATATCGGTTGCCGGAACGGGAGCATGAAGGGCCGGGTGCTGACAAGCATCCTGCACCGGACATGAGCGTCGAACCCGAAAACATCATCGGCACGCCGCCCGACGAGCCGCCTTCCGAACAGGAAATCGCCGAGATCGTCCATCCGCGCCGCTCGGGCCTCATCAAGGTTTTCCGCCATCGCAATTACCGTCTGTTCTTCTATGGCCAGCTCATCTCGCTGATGGGTTCGTGGATGCAGAACACGGCGCAGCCCTGGCTGGTCTACAGCCTGACCCATTCGACTGTCCTGCTCGGCGTGACGTCGTTCTGCTCGACGGTGCCGGTGTTCCTGATGACGCCGTTCGGCGGCATGGTTGCCGACCGCGTCGACCGGCGAAAACTCCTGCTCTTCACACAGAGCGCCGCGATGCTGCAGGCGACGGTTCTCGCCGCACTCACCTTGAGCGGCACGGTAAAGGTGTGGGAGATCATCTGCCTGGCGCTGACCATGGGGTTGATCAATTCGTTCGACATTCCCTCGCGCCAGTCGATGACCCTGGACATGGTCGGGCGGGACGATCTGCGCCATGCCATCTCGCTCAACTCCATGATGTTCAACGGCGCGCGCATCATCGGCCCGACGATTGCCGGCGCGCTGATCGCGCTGGTGGGCGAGGGCATCTGCTTTGCGCTCAACGCGGTCTCGTTCGGCGCGGTGCTGATCAGCCTTCTGATGATGCAGCTGGCGGCACGGCCTGCGCGCGCCAGTCAGAACGCGCTGCGCGAGGTAGCCGACGGCTATCGCTATTCGTTCAAGTCGCCGCAGATCCGCGTTTCGCTTTTGCTCGTGGCCGTGTCGTCGATGTTCGGCGCGGCCTATGTCACCATGATGCCCGCCGTGGCGCGCGATCTCATCCATGGCGACTCAACGACCCAGGGAACCCTGATGTCGGCGGCCGGCGCCGGGGCGCTGATCGGCGCTTATTTTCTGTCGCGCATCAGCGAGAAGCAGTTGGTCTACGCGCCCGTGCTGGCCAGTTTCGCGTTCGGCCTCGGACTGATCCTGTTCGCGCATTCGCATCAGCTGTGGCTGTCGGCGTTCCTGCTGTTGCCGACATCGGCCAGCCTGATGCTGCTGGGCGGCACGACCAACACGATCATCCAGATCGTGGCGCACGAGCATTATCGCGGCCGCGTCATCTCGCATTACACCCAGAGCTTCATGGGCATGATGCCTTGGGGCGCCCTGCTGCTGGGCGCGCTGGCCAGCCGTCTGGGTGTCACCAATGCGGTCAGTATCGGCGGTCTCGTCGTGATCGCGATTGCCTCGCTCGCCTATTTCAATCGCCGCGCCAGCGGCTTCGTCATCCAGCACGCGCCGGCCGAATGACCGATATTTATGCGGGCATCGAAGGCGAAGCCGAACGCGAAGCCGTCTATGAAGGCTTCGTCTGGAACAATCTGCGCCGCAACTATGCCGGCCATTTCGTGCACGGCATGCTGGGCATGACGGGCTTTCGCCTCGTCAATGCGCCGACCTTCATCCCGGCCTATCTGCACCTGATCTCGGGTTCGGATTTCTTCGTCAGCCTCGGCGCCAGCCTGCAGCAGCTCGGCGGCGTGATCTCGCCCATCGCCGGCGCGGCCCAGATCGAGCATCGCAAGAGAATCCTGCCGGTTTCGATGTTCCTCGGCACCATGATGCGCGTGCAGATTCTCGGCATCGCGCTGGCCGGCTGGTTCCTGGGCGGCACGCCGCTGCTCGTCAGCGTGCTGTTGTTTCTGTTCCTGCTCGGACTGTTCTCCGGGCCGCAGGGCGTGGCGTTCCAGTTCCTGCTCGCCAAGATGATCCCGATATCGCGGCGTGGCCAGCTCCAGGGCTGGCGAAATCTCACCGGCGGCATCGTCGCTGCGTCGCTCTCCTACTTCGCCGGAAAATATCTCGTTGGCCACAACGTCTTCGGCAACGGCTATTCGACGACATTCACCCTGGCCTTCATCCTGACCAGCCTCGGCCTCACCGCATTCCGCTTTCTGGTGCGCGAGCCCGAGCCGCCGACGATCCGCGCGCGCAGTTCGATCCGCGAGCGCATGCGCGATCTGGCTCCGATGCTGCGCGCCAATCCCGGCTTCATGTACTTCATGGTGGCGCGCACCTTCGCCATCGCCAGCCGCGTCGCGCAGCCGTTCTACATCATCTATGTCGGTAAGCAGATCGGCTTCTCCGGCGAGACGGTGGGAACCTTGTCGCTGGCCTTCCTCGGCGCCGACACGGTCATGAGCGTGGGCTGGGGCTATCTCGCCGACCGTTACGGCTTTCGTTCCAACTTCATCATCGCGCTGGCGTTCTGGATCTCCGCGACGGTGCTCTTGATGAACGTGGCGTCGCCGCTGTGGCTGTTCATCGCCTTCTTCGGACTCGGCGCCGGAAATTCCGGCTACCAGATGAGCGCGCAGAACATCGTCTTCGAGTTCGGCCATCGCGACGACATGGCGATGCGTCTCGCCTTCTCCAACACGGCCGAGAGCATCATGAGCGCGGCCGGCCCGCTGCTCGGCGGCGTGATCGCGGCGAGCTTCGGCTACAACGCCGTGTTCTGGGTCGCGATCGTGTGCGAGTTCATCGCGCTGATCCTGCTCGTGACCCTGGTCGAGGAACCGCGCAAGAAACGCCTCCAGCTCGAAGCCGAACGCGCCGCGGCCCAGGCGGAAACCTCAACGACCAGCCTCGCCTCGCGCGAGGATGAGGAAGGAAATTTATAGACAGCAATTGTCATGGCCCGCACTCCGGCGGGCCATGACAGTTTGAGATTGCTGGCGGATGCCGCTGTCATGTCCAGATTAAGTGGGCGCGCGCTGCATTCGCGGTGGGATTAGTGGGGGGCTTCTGTTGCCCGGCGCCCCCATGCAAGTCGGCTCTGCCGACTTGCCATTGTTCGATTGGGGGGCGCCGCATTCGCGACGGAATATAGTGGGGGGCTTCTGTTGCCCGGCGCCCCCCGAGCCGCGCTTGGCTAACCGAAGTTAGGCAGCGAGGGCCATTTCATTATCGTTGGCACCTA
>JANYBR010000198.1 GCA_025360685.1 Pseudomonadota bacterium | reverse complement strand
CGGCCATGGTGATATCATATGCGTTCTCTAAGTGCACAGTTGGCGCGTCTGTTCCGCGCGCATATTGTGTTCTCGAATTCTGGAAAGCGACCACATGTCGAACCATCTAAATTCTCCGCTCATCGGAGTCGCCGGCGGGCGTGCGCGTCTGCAGACGCCGGCACTGGTGATCGATCTCGACGCCTTCGAGCGCAATGTGGCGCGCATGGTCGAACATGCCCGCAAGTCGGGCATCGGACTCCGTCCGCATGCCAAGACGCACAAGAGCGTGGAGGTCGCGCGGCGCCAGATCGCGGCCGGTGCCAACGGCATCTGCTGCGCCAAGCTGGGCGAGGCGGAGGCGCTTGCAGCCGGTGGAATCGATTCCATCCTCGTCACGTCTCCGGTCGCCAGCGACGCAGGTATCGCGCGGGTGATGGCGCTCAACGCCCGTATGAAGGAACTGATCGTCGTCTGCGATAATGCCGGCGTGGCCGCGCGTCTCGATCAGGCGGCGCAGGCGAGCGGCAAGACGCTCAAGGTGCTGGTCGACATCGATCCGGGGATGGGCCGCACCGGCATCCGCGCCGCCAACGCGCCGGAGCTGGTGGCGCAGGTCGCATCGTCGCGCGGCCTCGAATATGCAGGCCTGCAATGCTACGCCGGCAATGTGCAGCACATGGAATCGCCCAACGAACGGCGTGCGCTATCCTTGCAGGCCATGCAGGAACTCGGCGAGCTGCGCGACGTGCTCGCCAAGGCCGGATACGCGCCGAAGATTCTCTCGGGCGGCGGCACCGGCACCTTCGACATCGATCCGGATGCGCGCGTGCTGAGCGAGCTTCAGGTCGGCTCCTACATCTTCATGGACAAACAGTACAACGAGGTGTGGGAGAAGCCCGGCGAGCAGGTGCCGTTCGAAACCTCGCTCACGGTGCAGACCACTGTCATCAGTGCCAATCGAGCCGGCCTTGCAACGACGGATGGGGGCTTCAAGTCCTTCGCCACCGACGCCGGACCGCCCATGCTGGCATCTGGTGCGCCGCCCGGTGCCGCCTATTTCTTCTTCGGCGACGAACAGGGTGGCATCACCTATCCACGCGACGGCGCGCTGCTGAAGCCCGGCGACAGCGTTTCCTGCGTGGTGCCGCACTGCGATCCGACGGTCAACCTGTACGACGTCTATCATTGCGTGCGCGGCGACACGCTTGAGGCGATCTGGCCGATCGAGGGCCGCGGCCGCTCGGCCTAGGCCGCTTTCGAGCCCTGAACCTGACAGCAGCGTTCATGTGCGGTTCAGCCGCCGGAAAGCAATCTTGGTCCCGGCAACCGATTCAAGACGAGGTGAGCTATGAAAGGTTTCTCCAAAGCGGTTCTCGGAGCGCTGCTGCTGGCGGGCGCGACCACGCTGTCGGCGGCGCCGGCTGCGGCGCATGTGTCGATCGGCATCGGCATCGGTGGCTACGGCGGCTACGGCGGTTACTACGGTCAGCGCTATTACGGACCTCCCTACTACGCGTATTGCGATCCGGACAGCCGCTGGTACGATCCATACCGCTGCAACGAATATGACGACTACGACTATTACAATGGTCCGGTCTTCATCGACGGCTTCTGGCTGAACGGCGGGTTCCGCTCGCGCTTCCGTGGCGGGCACCGCGAGTTCTTCTACCATGATGGCTGGCATGGCGGCTCCGGCTTCCATGGCGATGCATTTCGACATGAGGGCGGTTTCCGCCGCGACGGTGGATTCCATCATGACAGTGGCTTCCATCATGACGGTGACTTCCATGGCGGCTGGCATCACCATTAGCCAGCCCTGATCGAGTTGTGCGTATTGGCGAACGGTTCCTCGTAAAAGGCGCGATGGGCCGCTCGCCGCGTTCAGGACGACCGTCCGGCCGCAGCAGATTTTTTTGGAGCACAGGAAACAGCATGAAGAATTCTATGAAAACGGCGATCGCAGCGGTTGCGATGGCGGGCGCCTCTCTGTTTGCGAGTGTGCCGGCTCGGGCAGACAGCTATGGATTCGGTTTCGGACCCGGCGGCGGCATAGGCTTTTCGTACAATAGCGGCGGCTACTGCGACAGCTGGGGCTGCCCCGACGATTTCTGGGATTATCCCATCGCCTATTGTCCGGTCTTCTTCCGCGGCGAATGGTATCGCGGTCCGTTCTACTACAGCTACCGATACGGGACATATTACTATTGGATCCATGGCGGTTGGCGTCGCGACGAGTGGGGTTACGGCAGACCATCGGGTTTTTGCGAAGACCGGTTCGGACCGGCGCTCGATTTTGACTTCTACATAAGCCACGGATTCCGCTGGCGCGACGATTGGCGCCATCGCTGGTACCGCGGCCATGGCGGCCACGATTGGGATCACGATCGCCATCGCGATTGGCATGATTGGAACCTCGACCGTCGCGGCGACGGCGACCGCAGCGGCCATGACAACCGGGTTTGGGACCATAGTGGCGATCATGGCGTCACAACGTTCGGCGGTACCGGCGGTGGTGGCGACGGCGACCACAGAGGCCATGACAGCCGGGTTTGGGACCATGGTGGCGATCATGGCGCTACAACGTTCGGCGGTAGCGGAGGCACGAGCGGACCTGGCGCCACGGGCGGCGAGCCGGATCATCATCATGACCACGGCGCGGGCGACAGCGGTGGAGCACTCGCACCGCCAGCCGCGATGGGTGGCAGCGGCACGCCTCCGGGCGCTGGAGGATCTGGCGCGAGCGGATCGGGCGGAACCGGCGGTTGGACGGGCGGCCATCATCACGATGGCGGCGGCTCTGGCGCATCTGGCGGCTCTGGCGCATCCGGCACGACGGGTGCGGGTGGAAGCGGCACGGCTCCAACAGGCGCGGCGCCGGCTGGAACGAGCGGACCGTCGGACAGCACCGGCGGTAGCGGCGCGGGAAGCGGCGATACCGGGCACCATCACGATCGTTCGGACTTCGGCGGCGGTGACGGAACGCATCGTCCACTCAAGAAAATGCTCTAGTTCCGCGTTATTCGCAAAATTCAGCGGCCTCGGCGTTTGCGCGCCGGGGCCGTTCCTTTTGACTATGATGTGCTGATGCTCGGCATTGCCCCGCTTCGACCTGGCGACATCGCGGAAATCGCTGCCGCATTCGCGGCGCTCGGCTGGAACAAACCGGCGACGCAGTATGAGCGCTATCTTTCCGAACAGCTTCGCAGCGTCCGTGACTGTCTGGTAGCGCGCTGCGACGGCACGTTCTGCGGCTACCTCACCATCCTATGGCGGCCGGACTATCGGCCGTTTCGCGAGGCTTCGATTCCGGAGATTCAGGACTTCAATGTGCTGCCGGATTATCGCCGCCGCGGCATCGGTTCGAAGCTGATGGATGAAGCGGAGCGAATCGGGTTCGCACGCTCGCCCACGCTCGGAATCGGCTTCGGCCTGCATCACGACTACGGCGCCGCGCAGCGCCTGTACATTCTTCGCGGTTACGTGCCCGACGCGCGCGGAATCACGTCGCACGGGGTGCGTGTGAACTGGGGCGACGACGTGAAAATCGACGACGACCTCGTTCTCTATCTGGTCAAGGCAAAAACCTGAAACAATCGGTCGACGCATTGCCGCTATGCGCAACGCCGTTTGATTGCTTGTGCGCGGCGTGATCGCTAATTTGCGCGCAACTTCTGAGACAGGCGCATGAGCCTTCGCAACGATCTGTCCGCCTTCTGGCTGCCATTCACGCCGAACCGCGACTTCAAGCGCCAGCCGCGCATTCTGACGCGCGCCGAAGGCATGTACTTTTACGACGGCGCCGGGCGCGCCTTGCTCGATACCTGTTCGGGCTTGTGGTGCGTGAACGCCGGCCATGGCCGGGCGCCGATCGTCGAGGCGATCCGCAAGGCCGCCGGCGAACTCGACTTCGCACCGACCTTCCAGTTTGCCCATCCGTCGGCGTTTGCGCTGGCCGAGCGCGTGGCGGCGCTGGCACCCGCCGGCATGGAGCATGTCTTCTTCGTCAATTCCGGATCGGAAGCCGCCGACACCGCGCTGAAAATCGCGCGCGCTTACGCCCTCAAGTGCGGGCAGGGCGGACGCTTCCGCCTGATCGGCCGCGAGCGCGGCTATCACGGCACCATGTTCGGCGGCATTTCCGTCGGCGGCATCGCCAACAACCGCAAGCCTTACGGCCCACTTGTTCCGGGTACGGACGATCACCTGCCGCTGCCCTACGACAAGGCCGCGATGGCGTTCACCAAGGGCCAGCCCGGCGGCGGCGCGTCCTACGCCGATGCGCTCGAAGGCCTGGTGGCACTGCACGGCGCCGAGACCATCGCGGCAGTGATCGTCGAGCCGTTCGCCGGCTCGGCTGGCGTCTTCGCGCCGCCGAGGGACTATCTGGGCCGCCTGCGCGCCTTGTGCGACCGGCACGGCATCGTGTTGATCTTCGACGAGGTGATTACCGGCTTTGGTCGTGTCGGCCATGCCTTCGCGGCCGAACGCTACGGCGTGACGCCCGACATCATCACATTTGCCAAGGGTGTCAATAACGGTTCGGTGCCGCTGGGCGGCGTCATCGTGGCGAACAAGATCCACGACGCTTTCATGACCGGACCGGAGCACGCCATCGAACTGTTCCACGGCAACACCTATTCCGGCCATCCGCTCGCTTGCGCGGCGGGACTAGCAACGCTCGATCTTTATCGCGACGAGGGCCTGTTCGAGCGTGCCTTGCAGACGGAGCGCGTTCTCGAAGCGGCCGTGCACGCGTTGAAGGGCGCGCCGTTCGTGGCCGACATCCGCAATTGCGGCATGGCGGCGGGCATCGATATCGAGCCGGATCCGAAGGCGCCCGGCCGCCGCGGCTATGAAGCGATCCGCCGTGCCTTTCACGATCAGGACATGGTGATCCGCGTCGGCGGCGACACGATCGCGCTGGCGCCCGCACTCATCGCAACCGAAGACGAAATCGCTCGCATGGTCGACGGCGTCCGCGCCGTCCTCACGCGGCTCACCTGAAGAGGACAATCAAGATGCGCATCGGCGTGCCGAAGGAAATCAAGAACCACGAATATCGCGTCGGCATGACGCCGCCGGCGGTGCGCGAGCTGACTTCGCGGGGCCATGAGGTCTTCGTCGAGACTCTGGCGGGCGAGGGCATCGGCCTGCACGACGACATGTATCGGCGGGTCGGGGCGAAGATTTTGCAGACAGCCGAAGAGGTGTTCGCGGTCGCAGACATGATCGTGAAGGTCAAGGAACCGCAGCCGGCGGAGATCAAGCGCCTCAAGCCCGGCCAGGTGCTGTTCACCTATCTGCACCTGGCGCCCGATCCGGAGCAGACCAAGGCGCTGGTGGCGAGCGGCGCCATCTGCATAGCCTATGAGACCGTCACCGATGCGCGCGGCGGCTTGCCGCTGCTGGCGCCGATGAGCGAAGTGGCGGGACGCATGTCGATCCAGGCCGGCGCGCATTGCCTGGAGATTGCGCAGGGCGGACGCGGTCAGCTGCTTGGCGGCGTGCCGGGCGTGCCGGCGGCGAAGGTCGTCGTGCTGGGTGGCGGAGTGGTCGGCACCAACGCGGCGCGCATGGCGATGGGGCTCGAGGCGCATGTCATCGTGCTCGATGTGTCGCTGCATCGCCTCAACGAGCTCGACCAGCAGTTCGGCTCGCGCATGCACACCCTGTTCTCCACCATCGACGCCATCGAGGAACAGGTCGTGAGCGCCGATCTCGTCATCGGCGGCGTGCTGTTGCCCGGCGCGGCCGCGCCCAAGCTGATTACGAAAAATATGGTCGGCCAGATGAAGAAGGGCTCGGTGATCGTCGACGTCGCCATCGATCAGGGCGGCTGTGCCGAGACGTCGCACGCCACCACCCATGCCGATC
>JANYBR010000183.1 GCA_025360685.1 Pseudomonadota bacterium | reverse complement strand
GGAAGAGATTTTTCAGCATGTCGGCAATCGCGGCGCGGCCTGTATGCGGTCCATAGAGGTAGTCGTGATAGACGCCGTCTTCGGTGAAGCATTCCGAGAGGGCCTTGCCATCGCCGGCAGTGGCGGCCGCACCGAAGCGCGCGACGAGCGCCGCGAACGCCGCCGGACTCATGCCGCTTTCTTGAGAAGCTTGCGGTTGATCAGGCATTCGGCGATCTGCACCGCATTGAGCGCCGCGCCCTTGCGCAGATTGTCGGCGACGATCCACAGCGACAGGCCATGCTCGACGGTCGGGTCCTTGCGGATGCGGCTGACGAAGGTCGCGTCCTCGCCGGCGCATTCCACGGGCGTGACGTAGCCGCCATCCTCGCGCTTGTCGACGACCAGAACGCCGGGCGCCGAGCGCAGGATCGCACGCGCCCGTTCGGCTGTGATGTGGCTTTCGAACTCGACCGTCACCGCTTCGGAATGGCCGATGAACACGGGCACGCGCACGCAGGTGGCGGTCAGCTGGATGTCGGGATCGAGGATCTTCTGGGTCTCGACCATCATCTTCCATTCTTCCTTGGTCAGGCCGGAGTCGAGGAAATCGTCGATCTGCGGGATGACGTTGTAGGCGATCTGCTTGGTGAACTTCTCCACCTCGATCGGATCGGCGACGAAGACCGAGCGCGTCTGGCGGAACAGTTCGTCCATGGCGTCCTTGCCCGCGCCGGACACCGACTGATAGGTCGAGACCACCACACGCTTGATCTTGGCTTCGTCATGCAGCGGCTTCAGCACCACGACGAGCTGCGCCGTCGAGCAGTTCGGATTGGCGACGATGCCCTTTTTGATTCCGCTGAGCGCGTCGGCGTTTACCTCGGGCACGACCAGCGGCACGTCGCGGTCCATGCGCCAGGCGCTGGAATTGTCGATCACGATCGGGCCCTGGGCGGCGATCTTCGGCGACCAGAGCTTGGAAACCTTGCCGCCCGCGCTCATCAGAACGATGTCGGTGCCCTTGAAGTCGTAGTAATCGAGCGCCTTTACTTTGAGGATGGAGTCGCCGAACGACACTTCGGTGCCGACCGAGCGGGTCGAGGCCAAAGCCACCACTTCGCTGTAGGGAAAAGCGCGTTCCGACAGGACGCTGAGCATCTCGCGGCCCACATTGCCGGTCGCGCCGACCACCGCCACTTTATATGTCATTGGTTCAGTTCCTTGTGGCCCGGCCAGCGGGCAGGCGCTCACATACGCCAAACAGGCCCGAGTGAAAAGCGCCTACCAGGTCAGCTTCAGCCGGATACCGCCGCCGTCGATCTGGCCCCTGAGAATGGTGGAGCTGGACGGCGCGTTTTCAAGGCGATAGCGGAACAATTCGGCGCTGCCGCGCGCGACGCCAAGCCGTGCGGCGATGAGATCGGCAATGTGCAGTTCGGTCAGCTGCGCCTCGGGACGTTGCGCCGCCCAGGGTTGTTCGATCTGTCTGGAGGAATAGGCGGACCAGGCGACATTGTTGTCGTCGGGAATATTCAGGCGCGCGGCACAGGCGGGGCTGGCTGCGACAAGTGCAGTTCCCAACAAAGCTGCCAAATATAACGGCCTGCGCATCGCATGCCTCGGATCACCAGAATGAAACGTTCCTGCTGATCCAATAGTTGCACAATAGCGTTGTGAACCTACGGTTTATTTAACTAAACAATGCCAGCCGAACGCAGGCGCGCCAGTTCGTCGGCGCTTACGCCCAGCAAGGTGGTTAAGACCTCTTGGTTGTGCTCGCCGAGCAGTGGCGGGGCGTTGCGATACTCCGGCGGGGTGCGAGACAGTCGCAGCGGGCTCGCCACCAGTTGCATCTCTCCGACTGCCGCATGGTGCATCGCCACGGTGAGGCTGCGTGCGATGGCCTGCGGATCGGCGAACACCTGGTCGACGCGATTGATCGGTCCGCAAGGCACATTGGCCGCTTCCAGATCGGTAATCCATCGCGCGGTGGTCCGCGCGGCGAAAACGGGCTGCAGCAGATCGACGATTGCCTGCCGATGCGCGACGCGTTCGGCATTGGTGGCGAAGCGCGGATCGTTCGCGACCGCTTCGATATCCGCGACCTTGGCGAATCTGCGAAACTGATTGTCGTTCGATGTCGCCAGGATCAGGTGGCCGTCGGACGTCGCAAAGACCTGATAGGGCACGATGTTGGGATGCGCGTTGCCGAGCCGTCCGGGCACCATGCCGCCCGCGAGGTAGTTCGTCGCCTGGTTGGCCAGCGCCGCGGCCTGGCAATCGAACAGTGCCATGTCGATCGATTGGCCTTCGCCGCTCCTGGATTGATGGATGACTGCCGCGAGGATCGCGATGGCCGTGTAGAGCCCGGAGACGAGATCGCTCACCGCCACGCCCACTTTCATCGGTTCGGCGCCGGGATCTCCGTCCTTCTGGCCGGTGACGCTCATCAACCCGCCCATGCCCTGGATGACATAGTCGTAGCCGGCCTTGTCCTTGTACGGCCCGTCATGGCCGAAGCCGGTCAATGAGCAATAGATGAGTGCGGGGTTCTCCGCGGCGAGGCTTTCATAGTCGAGGCCGTATTTCGCCAGCGCCCCGGTCTTGAAGTTCTCCACCACGATGTGCGCCCGCCGCGCCAGCCGTTTCACGAGCGCCGCGCCCTGCGGCCTGGAAAAGTCGATGGTGACGGACTTCTTGTTGCGGTTGGCAGTGAGAAAATAGGTGGCGTCGCCGCGCTTGCCGTCCGGGCCGGTCAGGAACGGCGGGCCGAAGTGGCGTGTCTCGTCACCTTCGCCGGGCTTTTCGACCTTGATGACCTCCGCACCGAGGTCGCCGAGGATCTGAGTCGCCCAAGGCGCCGCCAGCACGCGGCCCAGATCGAGCACGCGGAGATGAGAGAGTGCGCCCACCTAGATCTCGCTCCTGACGGCCCAAAGCTCCGGATAGAAGGTCAGGTCGAGCGCCTTCTTCAAATAGTTCACACCCGAGGTTCCGCCGGTACCTGGCCGCGCACCGATGATGCGCTCAACCGTCTTCATATGGCTGAAGCGCCAAAGATGAAACCGGTATTCGAGATCGACCAGTTTCTCGGCCAGTTCGTAGAGATCCCAGTGGGTTTTGACGTCGCGATACACTTCTCGCCAGGCCTCGGTGACCGTTTGATCGTCGACATAGGCCTGCGAGAAATCGCGGCGCAGCTTCTGGTCGGGTATCGCGATGCCGCGCCGGGACAGGAGCGCGAGGGACTCGTCATAGATGCTGGGTTCGCTCAGCGCAACGCGCACCTGAGCCGCGATGGCGGGATCGGAATCGAACACGCGCACCATGTTCGCGTTCTTGTTGCCCAACCTGAACTCGAGCATACGGTATTGGAACGACTGAAAGCCCGACGACTGGCCGAGACTGCTGCGAAAGCTCGCATAGTCGAACGGCGTCATGGTCGACAGCACCTCCCAGGACTGGATGAGTTGCATCTGGACACGCGCGACGCGCGACATCATCTTGAACGCGGGGCCCAGCTCGCCTTGC
>JANYBR010000174.1 GCA_025360685.1 Pseudomonadota bacterium | reverse complement strand
GATGAATCGGCTGACCGCCTGGGCCTGTGCCACCAAATACCATGACATGGCTACCAAGGTCCGCATTGATATTTACATCATTCAGTGAAACTTCATCATTACTGACAAACTCATAGCCAGATCGCTTGGCCTGAAACAGCCGCGAGCCAGTGCCATCACGGTCGAGAAACCAATATAGCCAAAACCCGGGGATCGGATCGGTTTTGCTTCCATTCCTACCCCATACTTCAAGTTTCTTAATGTCGCCCGTGAACAAACTTCTTGGCGGGGCGATGGGTGCTTTCCCTACGGGAACGCTGGCGCTCATCGCTACCGGCGCTGGCGGTGTTTCACGTGGAACATCAGCGGCGGTTTCGGCAACGGGCATCGTAGTTCCTTTCTTCGGCCAGTCCTTGCGCGGGATACCTTTGTAGGGATGGGCCATGATCAACGCTTGAATTGGTCAGCAGTGCAACGCTTGAGCACGTTTTCACGCTTCAAGCCGGGAGTGATGCGGATCAAGTCCTCCAGATCGGACTTGACCTGGGGCTTGAGATCGTTCCACGAGCGCGAGCCATTGACGCCGCCGCCCGCAGACGACCGGGCATTGCCCTCGGCCATGGCGGTACGCCGCGGCAGGATTTCGGGGTAGAGTCGTTTCACCCGGTCAGCAGCGAGGTCAAGTAGATCGCCGCCTCTGGCGGTTTCTCCCGCAGCGAGCATCATGCGCATTTCGCGTTCCAAGCGCTGCTGGTTTTGGGCCTCGCCAATCCACGCATTGGCCGGATCGCCCACAAAATCGTGCCAGATTTGCTGTGTCTCGGCATTGATCTGCGGGGCTTCGGGTGCTTTTTGCTGCGCCTTGCCAAGTTTTAGATCGACCAGTTTATCGTCTATCTGATTGACCCGGTTGTAATCACCGGCCTCGAATGCAGCCTTGCGTTCCAGATACATCGAGTCGATCTGGAACTTGTCGTTAGCTTGTTGGCGCACCGCTTCGCGCCTTTCCAGTTCCTGCAACCGCGCTTCAGCCGCGCTTAACTTGCCGTTAAGGCGCAGATTCTCATTCTTGGCAGTGTCCTTGAGGCGGAGGAATGCGCCAGCATCCTTCCACTTGTCGGGAGCGCCTTTCCATTCGTCCTGCGGGCGCCAGCCTTGAGCTCGGGCGTCCTGCTCGGCGCGCTGTTGCGGCGTATCATCATCCTCTGCCGTGTCTGGCAGCGGCGCGATGTCGATGACCTCGACCGTGGGGTTATCGGGGTCTGTTGCTACAACGGCGGTATCTTGCTCGGCCATGCTGCATCCTTATAGAACCAATGGTTATGACTTGTCAAGCGTCTTATGCTGCTTTGCCACTGTTGATACCGAATACCGTGGCTGTGGACTCCGCTCCCAGCAGAACGTAGTCGGGCAGTTTGGTCACCTTGCCCAAGACGTCCTGGGCGCGCATGACCCAATAGCGGGTGCCATTGACCGGAAAATCCTGACCGCGGTAGCGGGGAAAGAGCACGGTATCGCCCAATTCGATGCCTTCCATTTCCGGCGCGGCCTGGGCGAGACTGCCCATGGCGATGACCACACCCAACTGCTGCGCCAGTTGTTCTTTTTCTTGGCTTGCCGAAGGCAAGACAATCCCACCCGAGGTTTTTTCCTCGACTTTCATGGGTGAGACGAGAATCTTGTCAGCGGTTACGGCCAAACCGGAATCATTGGTCACTGTTTTCTCCTGTCAGGGTGATACTGTCGATCAGTTTTCCTATTTCTTCGATGGTTCTGGCCTCGGCCAGTGCTGCGGAGTTGAAGATCGCCCACTTGTGCGGGTTCTCGTCCTCAAATTCCCTATTGAGCCATGAATCCTGATGTTCCTGGACCAAGACTTGCAAGAGTTCCCGCAATTGCCGGGTTTTGGGGTGGTTTTTCCATTCCACCCACTCCATTCCCACCAGATTTTCCACTTGCATTCATCGCCTCTTGGATCAGTCCGGCCTTGCGGTCGGCATTGGCATGGGATGAGCCGTCGAACAGGTCGAGCAGTCGCAGCAAATGCTCGGAGCGCGACTGTCCCTGCTCAATTTCGGCATAGATGAGTTTGATTTCCGGTTCCATTTCGGCGCTCTTGGCCTGCGCCACGAACAATTGCGCCTGCGCTTGCAGGTTGAGTACCTTGGCCTGCACCTGCATCAATTCGCCCTGCAATTTGATCTTGGTTTCCTGCGACTCGACCATGAATTTCTGCTGTTCCAGTTGCTGCGCCGATTGCTTGATCTGGATTTCGAGCATCTTCGGGTCGGGCGGCGGTGGGAAATCCTGCGCCGGCTGCGGCTTGCCATCCGGTCCTTGGGTCATCGGCTGCGGATAGATTTCGTTGATGTTGTTGGTTTTTCTGGCTTTCAGCAGGCGCAGACCGCACTGGTAGCGGTTGAATCCAGGCATCTGGTTCGACAGCATCACGAGTTCCTGTGCCTGCTTTACCCGTTCGCCATCGGACACGATGTTGGGGTCGGCGGCGGGCTTGACCGAAATCCCCGACTGCCGATAGTCGTTGACGTTAACCATGCCGGCGCGCAGAAGCTGCGGGTAATCTTCGTCTTGATCGAGGAACATTTCGTTCAGATGCGCCTGCGTGCGGAATTCATCGCGCATGGCCCGCCACGTCCGCTTGTAGATGGCGTTGTAGACACGACTGCCATTCTCATCCATGGTGCGAGCGGTTTCGGCGGGGGTGTTCTGGCCGATGTTCTCTCCCACCTGCAATTCGGTGGCCGAGACGATACGCTCGCCGTAGTTGATGAGCAGGGACAGTAGGTTGAACAGCACCTGAGTTGGCTCCCGCACCGGCAACGGCAGGATATTCTTGCGCAGATCGTCGCCTGGGGCATCGACCGGGAACCACTGGTTCGGCTGGAAAGTGAACGGACCCGACTTGCTCTTGAACCCTCTCCCGACAAAGCCGCCGCCAAGCATGGCCATGGTGGTAGCGTCGATGGCCTGATTGATGAGGGTGTTGCAGGTTTCGTTGATGGGGCCAAGGATCGAGCCTAAGCCCAAGTCGTAGAATCCGCCATCAGGGGAGGGGATGAAGCCGTACTTGGTGAACAGTTGAACCGGGGTTATTTCGTAGACTTTGCCATCGCGCTTCTTGATGCCTGAGGGCAGGAAGCGGGCAACGATGCGGCGCACTTCGCCACTGGCGATGTCGAAGGTGATGATGTAGGGTTCCTCGAACCCATCGTCATCCAGATCGAGCCAGCAGTATTGCTCCCCCGTGAAGTAGGGCGTTGCCTCATCCGCCTGTTGTGCATAGACGCCCTGCCGGGTATCCATGGCAACCACGATTTCATCGTTGCTCTTCTGCTTGGGGTCCGCTGGCACATCCTTGACCGGGCAATAGCGGCCATCAATCTCGCGCTGGGCAATGTCGTTCTTCGACAGGAAAAAGGTATGGGTATAGCGTTGTGACGAATCGAGATCGCGGGTGTAGTAGTCGATGATGAAGTTGTCAGGCAAGACCAGACAGGAAACCTGTCGCCCAATACCGGGATCGAACACCCGCTTCTTGAAAGCGCAACCGGCGATGGCTTGGACCAGCGTCAACTTGTCGTGATCTTCTTCCCAGCGTGGGTCTTGTTCGAGGTTCTGCCACGTCATGTGATCGGCAATGCGCTCACCCATGGCCTTCTTTGATCCATCCGTGTCATTGCCGAAAATCTGGCACTTGACCAGATCATTGGCATTCACCAATGCCGGATAGGCGCGGGCGTTGAACTGCATGGCGGCGACGGTTACCAGCGGGAACTTGACGTTGCTGCACTGTGGCCATGGAAAATTCTTGTCCTCGCGCACTTGAAGGGCCAGTTTATTGGCATCGGCCTGCCGCATTTCCCATTCCTTGCGCGAGGTCTTGTCCCGTTCGTAGCCTTCCTGCGCATAGCGTCCGATGTCATCGCGGTCCTTGGGGTCGAGCAGATCGCAGATATTCGGACTCTTGACGATTTGGTCGAGTTTCAGTGCTTTTTCCATGGCTAACCCATGTGGTTAGTTGCCTACCTGATTGGCCATCATGTAGGTGCTAGTGGCGACGCCATGATTGGCTGCGCCAGTGATCAGTCCTTGCAGTCCTACGCCATTCTTCCACTGTTCGTCGTTCCATTGCTGGAGAACGTTTTGTTGTTGCACCATAGCCGCCCCACCTGCGATGGCCCGTCCGGCAACGACGGGCGGGGCTATCAGAAAGGGCGAATGGCGATTTCCACCAGGTCGAGTTTGTTGGTGTAGTCCTCAGGGATGTCACGCGAGGCGAGGATGGTAGCTTCCTTGTCGTTGTTGGCGAGGATGCGCTTCACATCAACGATCAGAACCGATTTCGGTTTCTCTGCACGGTCCTGTTGTTCCTTGGTTGCCAGCGGATGATAGATCACGGCGTACTCGAAAATCTTCATGTATTGCTCCTTGGTTGATAGTGCAACTACCTGCTAATACCCCGTCAGGGACGAACGCCCGTCCGCAACCGCCTCACGTCGTGCCATGCGCCATTCCATTTCTTCTTCTTCTTCTTCGGTTTCGGGAACCACGCCACGCTGTTCGATGCCAAACACCAGCCACGCTGCCGCGTCGAAGCGATCGTTGCGTTCATCGCCACCACGGAACTGGATCAATTCTTCTTCCTGATCCCGATACTCCGGCATGTCCTTATCCCAGCGTGTGGCCTTCGCCCGCATGCGCTTTTGCAGGGGACGACCGCGCACCCGCTTGTCCTTGACCGGCTTCATGGGGATCAGGTTGAGAAAGACGCCCTTGCCCTCGTTCGCCTCGCGCATGGCGCGGTCGAGCGCAGTCTTGATCGCCAGAAAAATCTGCCCCGATTCCACAAACCATGCTTCCGGTTCGTAGAATTCCTCGATCTCCAGCATGGCAGCAATGATCTCGTCCGCATCCCACCGCCCGCGGCGTTCATCGACCATGTGCAGCAGGCCATCGCTGTCCAAACCGCCGATGCGAAAGCAGGTAAAGTCACGCCGTTTTTCCTTGGAGATGGCAAAGTCGCCGCCAACATAGAATGTCTTTTTCTTCTTGTGATCCTCCTCATCCATCGACAGGAAATCGCTTTTCAGGAGGTAGCCGCCGACATCATCCTGAGCGATGTTGCGGTACTCCATGTTGAAGCCGATGAGGTTGCCGGCGTCGATGTACTGCTGGCGGATGTCGGTCAGCCGGGCAGAAGTAAACTTCTGCGGCCACAAAATGGACTCAGGGCTGATAGCGGCATCGCAGGCTTCCCATACTTTGCCGTGCCAGCTCTTGTTCTTGACCAGTCGCGCCAGGATTGAATCGTGGTGCAGGATGGTGCCGTAGATGCGGATGTCGGTGTTATCACCACCCATGGGCAGCAGCGTGTTGAAAATCCAGCGCCAAGATTTCTCGCGCCGTTCCAGGTTCAGGACTTCTTCATCGTCCTCCATGTCATCGCCCTGAATGAGCGTGGGGCGGATGGTCCCCCACGACAGGCCGCGAGTGGCCTGATTCATGCCGAGGGCGCGCATGCGGAAGCGGTAGCCATCGCTCATTTCGGCAATGAAGTCATTTTCCCGGTCGCGGATGATGGCCTTGAGCCGGAAGATATGCCTGATCTTGTCGTTGTTGAGCAGTTCCTGCTTGGCCTGCTCGATCTTTTCGCAGGCTAGATCGTAGGTTTTGCTGACCTTGATCTGGAACGGATGCTGCTGGAACAACGCCGCAGCGAGGCCGTAGGCGTGATTGATAGCCGTACTTTTAGCATGACCTCTCGGAGCGGCAAAGGCAATGCGACGATGCTTCGATGTCGCCAGCGTCCACCACTCGCGGTGACAGGCGGGGATGGGGGCGCGTTCATTGTAGTTGTCGAGCAGGAATTGCTCGGTGAAGGCTTCGATGACATGGGAATCGAGAGCGATCATTGCTCTGGATGATGGATGAACACGGTCGGGACTTCGGTGTCTGGTTCCGGCCTGCACCAGCACTCAATTGATGCCTCATGTTCACGTCCGAAGTTCGGATAGAGGTGGATGCGATCAGAATCCTTCTCGGATTCCATATATTTCGTGTAAGTCACCTCCGCTCGGCCCACAGCCGCGTGATCTCAGCCAGCAGATGCTCGATGTCGTTGCCCATCGGCTTGCCGTCAATGTGATTGCGCTCGATCTTGCGGAAGTTCTCTTCCGACAAAGGCGGGTAGCTACTGTACTGTATCCGCACGCTCGGCCGTTGCTTCGCCAGTGATGTCACGAGCTTCGGCGTAACGCTTGAGTCCGAGGGCCAATTTGTCGAGGCTGATCTTGTCAGAGTCATCGTCGTCCTTGATCGAACCAATCATCTTCTCCAACTGCACCTGGGCATCCGAGACCTTGGCAAACACTTCAACCAGATCGCGTCCCTTCATCGGCACCCGCCCGACAATCTCACCGGAGTTATCCATCCGGTAGTCACCGTTCTCAATGCGGTCAGCCAACTGCTCCAGCGACTGTCGCTTGAGCCGAGTCAGACTGCCAGAAACAAGCGCCTGCATTTCCGGTGCGATCATCCGCGCCACAACCTGCCAACCCTTGCTGTTGATCCAGTAGTTGACAGTCGCTGGCTTGGTCTTTAACAAAGCCGCAATCTCGATCTTGTCCCCACCCGACAGCCACAACCGTACCGCCTCCAGCAAATCCCCATCCGTACAAGTAACCGGCAGACCATCCGGCCGCTCAAAGTCCGCTATGTCCATGCCGCCGTTATAAGCGCTTCCCCTTTCTGCGTCAAGCAGTTGTAACGTTTTCGGGCGTTGCATCCTCTGCCTTTTTCGCGGCGGACTTCTTCGGGACGACCTTCGCTTGAAACTTGGCAAACGCCTTGAGGACTTCGACCATATCCGCGTCGAACTCCCCAGTGGCAAGGATGCGAAACCCCTTGTCCGGGCCTTGGTCGTGGGTATAGACGATTCGTTCATTCGGCATAAATGGCACCTGTCCTTTCGGGGCCGGTGGTAGCTTCATGGGGTCAGCCGGCGGCGTTTTATCTCCGCTCGGCGGGTCACCAAGTTCCTCGGCCTTCGGTGGATCATGCTCAGTTTTGTCCGCTGGCGCAAGGCCCGCGTAGCGGATAGTCGCGTCGTATACGTCAAGAAAGCGTGGCGCAGCTTCTTCTGCAAAGTGCCTGTCCAGGTGGAGAATACTGATGCATTCAGCGTCCGGCGGCCGGTCGAAGCCCCCAAACCGCTTGAGACGGGTTGAGGGCTCCGGGGAAAGACAAGTGGGGCGGGTTTGGTACGGCGCGGGGCTCTACATCCTAGCCGCTGGGGGTTCAATTCCCCTCCGCTCCACCCATTGAAATTTTACGCTCTGAGGCGCGAATAAACAAGCTCTCGATGGTTCTGAGGCGACCGGCGGTACAAATAAAGCGCGCCAGACCGCAAAAGAGCGGTGATAATTGCAATCCGGCCTGGTCCAACCCATATAACGTATGGGCGGCGACCTGGGAATCGGAGGCGATCATGGACGCGCTGAAGCGAGAGTTCGAGTATTACATTGCCAAGCAGCAGGATTTCGTCCGCGACTATAACGGTAAGGTAGTCGTTATCAAAGGCCAGGCGTTGTTCGGGGTCTTTGATTCATTGATTGAGGCGATGACTGCCGCGAAGAAGGAATTCGCACCGGGTACATTTCTCGTTCAGCGTGTTTCTCCGGATGCATCTGAGTACACGTCCACGTTCCATTCGCGCGTCGCGTTTCAATAAGGAATGCGACCGGCCTCGCGAAGCCTTACCCTCACCGCTAAGTTAAAACTGACCTGCTACCTAACGTTACAACCGCCATCAGCAAATACTACTTGCATTCCTAACCAACCGTTCTATAGTACTAGATGAGAGAACGCTAGTACCAGCCGCGAATGGCAGCGGATAAGCAAGAAGCCAAGGGGGGGCCATAAGACACCCCTGCGTCACTGGCGCGGGCCAGCCGCAACAGACCGGTACTCCACGGCATACCCCACCCGCCATCGACCAAGACGGTCTACCGTCTGAGGTGTTCTATTCTCTACTCCCCACCAGTCTGCCCTACATTCCTCAGTGCAATGCTCAGGATAGATAGTGCAGATTTGCTAGGCGTCCACAGAAGTTGTGGCAGTGTCAGGTTGGGCAGTACACAAATTTTCACCCACTCGACTTTGCCCCCCGGGTAGCCCATGTGGATCGGGGCAGAATCTGGTAATGGCGTGCAGAATCAATCGGTTAGACAGCATACGATCGCATGCGATGGGATGTGTCAGCACTGATTCTAGCTGCCCATGTGTTGCTATGCCTGGCAGCGTGGGGATTTGCTTAGTGGGATGGACACAGTGCAGCCACAGCCAGTGCAGCATCTCGACACACTCAGACCACACAGTGGCATGTCGGACGATGCCTCACACTGTCATGGCTGACCATTCGCTAGGTTGTTGACGCTCGATCATCAATTGTCATTGGCAGATCAGCCTGCACGCTAACGCCCGCAATCGTTCGACAACGTCCGCGAATGCACGCGTCTATCGCCATATCCCTGCATCGCGCATAGCTTAGGCCTGTAGTGGTTTGGATGACAATTGTCCTACAAATGTCGTTGGATAGCCTGTTTGACGACAATATCCTTAGCATGCATGGTTGATAGGTCAATGCCCTTGCCGCAATGGTTGGGGCGCTGGTCTGTGATGGCAGCTTAGGCTGCACGCTCCCCTAGTCATGGTCTGTCGCTATGGTGCTTAGTGTTATGCGCTATAACGCACTACTGGTGATAACGCCACAAAGTATTGGCACTGTGTTGAGTTACGCCCTATAGTGCAGATGTAGGACGACGATTCAGATCGAGCCGCCCACGAGTTGCAAAGGGACTATACGGCAGTCGAGTTTGATGGCGTCACCTACTGGCTGCACTGACCATGCCGCTCCTGACCACACTCATCGCCCTAGCCTATTAGCCGCAGACCATTACCGGAGAATGACATGGGAAATAGAGCAGTAATCAGCTTTCAGGGCAGCACCACAGGCATATACCTGCATTGGAATGGCGGGCCGGAATCAGTTATGGCATTCATAGACGGCGCGAAAGAACTTGGGGTCCGCGATCCTGCGACCTATCCATCCTACGGAATAGCGCGGATCGCACAAATCATCGGCAACTGGTTCGGCGATAGAACGAGCATCGGCGTCGATTCTTTGGCTAAACTGGACTGCGCCAATGGCGACAACGGCCAATACGTCATCGGCACGGATGGCGTCATTATCGCCCGGAAGTACCTCAACGGATCGCCCGACTACCGGACGCCCGATGCATTGCCGGCAAAGTTGCGCACAAAGTACGATACGATCAAGGCCCAAGTGATCGCCAAAAACAAAGCCCTATTCAAGGCCTACCCATGCCGCCCCTAACCACCTGCATTGCCCTCGCCTGCTGCACTGTAGTCGCGCTGGCATGGGCTATTGCCCTAGTCTGAAAGTCTCACTCGCCAAACCGGAGAACACTATGCAAACGCTCCAGATTAACCGTAAGCACATGCAAGCCGTCCTGCTCTTTGCTGCCAAGGACGACATCCGCAACTACCTGAATGGCGTAATGGTTGAGGTCATGCCGTCATCTGCCGTGCGTCTGGTCGCCGCTAATGGTTATGCAATGGCAATCACTCACACGCCCCACGATGGCGGAGAACCGGCCCCTACGCCCGTTCAGATCATCATCCCGCACCATGTGTGCAAACAATTCGCCAAGATCAATCCCGCCAGCAAATCAATTGCCCTACCTATCCTGCTGGTCGTGCGAGACGATGGCGCCTATACCATGACGTGCGGCGACCTGTCGGTCAATTTCACGCCCATTGACGGCAAATTCATTGATTATCGCCAGGCATTTCCCCGCGAATGCAGCGGCGAAAAAGCCGATTTCAACCCGGAACTGTTGATGCTGTTCCGCAAGGCAGAGGCCCTCTACCAGCCATCAACCTGGAATTGCCGTCTCAGTATGGAATGGAACGGCCAAGGCGCCGCGCTTTGTCATGGCGTGGACCCGGAGTTCATTGGCGCAGTCATGCCCATGCGGACTGATAGTGACTCCGCAGAAAAGGGCCTGCCGGAATGGTTCGATGATCAAGCCGAGGATGCCTAACCATGTCCATCATCGCCTATCATTTCGTCGGTGACACACTACGCGACGGTCGCCCCGCCCCCCCCGATGGCGTGTGGCTGGAACATACCGGCCCGCTGGTCATGTGCCAGTCTGGATTGCACGCCTCGCGCCATCCGTTCGATGCACTCACCTATGCGCCCGGCCCTAACCTGTGCATGGTCGAATGCGATGGCATCGCGGCAGAAGATGCGGATAAACTCGTCTGCGGTCGCCGCATGATCGTCTGCCGATTCGATGCTACTGACCTGTCGCGGTCAGTCACTCGCCAACGTGCGCTCGATGTTATTCACCTGTGGGATGCGCCGGCAGTCTTGCGGCAGTATCTTGAAACTGGCGACGAGTCGTTGCGGGCCGCTGCACGGGCCGCTGCACGGGCCGCTCAAAAAACCCGATTTGCCGCCATCGTCGCCGCCGAATTCAGCAGGCTAGGCCATGTCCCGCCCAATATCTGACCGCACCCGGCACGCCTTGGCACTAGTCGCAGGCGGCATGACCGCGTACCGCGCAGCTAATGTCGCGGGGATCAATCTCTCGAGCATTTATCGCGCCCTGAAACGAGAGCGCAATCAGCAGCAAACAATCGTCAATCAACCGGAGAAGACGCCATGACACGAAAACCGAAATGGGCGCGTCGATTGACCGCTAAAGACCTGCGCCACATCGTGGCAACAAACAGCACCGGCAAGCCATCCCTTCGTGCGCTACGGGAAAATGTCATGGCGCAACGGGCCGAAGGCATAGAATGCTTGGAATGCCTGTATATCGCCAATAAACTGGGCATCTAATGACCCCGCTATCGAACGAACATCATCCCGACTCGCTGTACGAGCCAGTTTTTTCCATTCGTTGCGAGTTTGGATTTCACCGTCTGTATGAAACGGTAGGCAATTTTGCGACAGGAATGCCCTCTACTGGGTTTGCTTGCTATCACTGTCATCGCAAGTGGGACACGGAGGAAAATCCATGCCCAATAGACCATACGGGACACTGAAAAGCATCGCCCCCATGGAACCGGAGAGAACCATGGGGGCGGCGCCGCCCCGTCGCGTGTGGCCAGGGCTATTGGATTCCGGGTGATCGTTACCGTACAATCTGATTCGTGCATGCTAACAATGACTTACCCGCTTGTCAACCACTACCTTTGAGCCGCCCGCAGCCGCTGTATCAATTCCCGCACATGGGCCGGCATTTCGGTGCGCTCCGTCGCCGCGGCAGGCTTGACCGGTACGTGACTGGCATGGCTCACCCGATGAGCTACCGGCAATTCGTCCTCGTAGCGTTCGTTCCTGATCCAGCGGTGAGGATGTAGCACATATTCGTATTCCCCCCGCGCCCGCCATACGCGGCACCAAGCAACTAGCTGCGTCAGGATATGGACCCGTATGGCAGGATCGGTATTCCCCCACGCTATCCGCGCATCCTTTTTGCATAGCCGTCGCTCAATCGGCCAGATTGCCCAGAAATCATCGAATTCGGGTATCAGGTCCGGTACTGGTGTCGGCTCAGTGATCGGCACGACGTTCATGTTCGCTTACCCTCCTCGCTGCCATCCGGCCACCGTACCCATTTCACTTTCGTACCCGGGAATATCTGACGATACTCGTCAACAAACGCGGTGAATTCAGGCGAGTTTTGCCGATTGCGCTGGCGTTGATTCTGCGCACTATCCCGCATGGCAGCAATGCGTGTTTGCAGGTTATCAAGATCAGCCATGCTATCCGTTCCAACGCGTATCGCCAGACAAAATATCATTCATGTGGTTTGATTGCTCATCGCTTAAGCCATCCCGGCGACCAGCAATGACCGGATTTTTCGGGTGAACGTGATGAGAACCGTCCGCATTAGCCCAATGCCAGATTCGCTCATGGTGACCGGGCCAATGAACATATTTCACCGATATGCCGCATACCCAACATGGTCTTAGCCTATCTCCTCTACGCTTACCCATGCCTTTACCCCATCACCCAGAGTAAGGTTTGAGCAGATTTCCCGAAGCCGTTCCTACGCATGGAGACGTATGAACGCTTGGGGTCCGCTAAACCTCATCTGGGCTATACCCTCACCCGTCGGTCGGCCGTCGCTTCTAACCCTTGCACCAGACTATCCGAGACACATACCCATCAACAAGGCGGGATCACTCCTCGAGGCTCATCAACAGATTCGCATCCTTCCGCGCCCGCTCTAGTGCTCATCAAGCCCACGGTCGCCGCTATACGCCCTCGTAACGGCCCTACACACAATGCCCGAGTCAGGGTGCCGACATTGCGTCGGCTGGATTCGCCAATAGAAAAGCCCCGATGCTTTGCGAGGCTGGCCTTGGCAGGCAAGGATCGACGCGCTTGTGGACCGCGTATCACCTCACACAGCCTCGCAAAATACCGGGGCTTGCTCCACAAGAGCGCCGGATTGCCGATCCAGCACGATCATCCTAACTAAAAATCCGCGGACGTGTCAAGCACTTTCGCATCCCGGTAGGCTTGGGTCTTGACTTGTGAATCTTACAGAAGTTATAGTACATAAAGTGCAAACTTACAGCATGCATGTGGTTCTCGACCTTCTTGCTGAACCCGTTGGTTAGCCGAGTGAATCGGCGCATGTGCATACGCATCGTCAGGTTCGCGCGCTCGACGTAGCTGGTTGGCGAGCATCTGCAAAACGTCTTTCGTAGCGGAGAATTGATAGAGGCTTCAGTTGTCCGGAAATTCCGGATAACTGCCCTTGATGGGAAACCTTATGACACCAACGTCTACAACCTCGATGCAATAATTTCTGTTGGCTACAGGGTGAATTCGCACGAAGCGACGCACTTCCGCAAGTGGGCTACCGGCGTACTGCGCGAATATCTTGTGAAAGGCTTCGTGCTCGACGACGAACGCCTAAAGCAGGGCAGCCAGGGGTTCGGCAAGGACTACTTCGACGAGTTGCTCGAACGCATCCGCGACATTCGAGCTTCGGAGAGGCGCTTTTACCAGAAGATCACCGACATTTACGCGCTTAGTGTGGACTACGACAAGGAATCGCCCATTAGCCACCACTTCTACGCCAGCGTGCAGGACAAGCTCCACTACGCGATTCATGGGCACACGTCGGCGGAGTTGATCTACAAGCGCGCCGATGCATCAAAGCGGCATATGGGTCTGTCCACGTTCAAGAATGCCAAGAGCACCGGTAAGGTAACGAAACCGGACGTTACGATCGGGAAAAACTACCTGAGCGAGGACGAGCTTCAAGGTCTCCATCTGCTCGTAAGCGGCTACCTAGATGTGGCGGAAGGCTTCGCCAAGCGGCGCATCCCCATGAAGATGAAAGATTGGGCGACGAAGCTCGACGACTTCATTCGGTTCAACGAATACGAACTGCTGGAGAACTTCGGGCACGTCAAGCGCGATACAGCCGAAACCCACGCGGTCGCCGAGTTCGAAAAGTTTCGTGTGATTCAGGATCGAGTGTTCAAGTCCGACTTCGACAAGTTGGTCGATCATGCTAAGGCGAAGAAGCGCGCAGAAAAGGTGGCCTAACCGCCCCACCGTTTGCGAGCCGCCTTTTTGGCGATGGCCGTGCGCTGTTCCGCCGGCAACGCAGCAGCGCGAGCTTTACCGCCCTTGATACCGCCCTTGCGCCCCGATTCGATCGCCGCCTGCTTCTTGGGGTCGATCGGCTCGGGCACAACTTCACCCGACGCGCGCTGCACCACGTCGAAGGCGGTCTGATTCATGTCTCGTTTGGGCATGCATCAAATTCTACGCCAGGCCTCGCGCGCGCGGGAATGGAGTTGTAACAGATCGCGGCGCAGACTGAACCACTACCCGCATCCCGCTCATTCACACAGCCGCCACACCCGCCCACCACCCGACAAATGCCCCTTTTTCCTCATGCACCAACCGGCCTGTACGATCCAGCCCTCCCGCGCAAGCC
The DNA here is from genome assembly GCA_025360685.1 of Pseudomonadota bacterium. Taxonomy (GTDB): domain Bacteria; phylum Pseudomonadota; class Alphaproteobacteria; order Micropepsales; family Micropepsaceae; genus Rhizomicrobium. The sequence continues at coordinate 5,079 of JANYBR010000174.1, read as the reverse complement.
GCTGGAACACTGGTCCATAGGCCCGGGAGTCTGCCGGGTCGCAGCCATGATGCAGCTTGGCCGCATCAACTAGGCACTCGCCGCTCGCTTCACCGCCTAGCCGCCGCAGATGATGCAGGACAGCAGCACAGGCGCGGTCGGAGAAGCCCGGCGCGGCATTCTCGGCGCATATGGCGGTGCGCAGCAGGATGGCTTCGACGTTGGGGATCATGAGCGGCGGTTCCAAGCGGCTTTTGTTACTCATCGCTCCACCTCCTTCGGTTCATCCGGCAACGGCATCCAATGCGACGGCTCCTCGTCCGTCCGCATGATCTTCTCGTGCGTCTCGCTCTCCTCGTACCATCCTTCATCCGCAAACTCAGATTTTGTATCCTCGCTGTCGAGAGTGTCGGGCGGGTAGTAGCAAGCCATCACCGTGCGCCAATTACCCATACAGTTTCGATAGCCGACAATCAACTTCCGGCCCTTCGGCGCAGTCTCTATCGGCCGCCATTCGCATTCCGCACGCAGCCGCGCAATCTCGGCATTCGCCGCATCAAGCTCTCCCTCCATGCGCGCACAGTCCTTCGATGATCGCCTCCATCCCACCTCTGCGTTAAACAGACGCTCTTCTCGCTGCCGCGCTTCTTCACTTAACGGCTCGTTAATTCCATTGCCCGATGCACTCATCTCAGCACCTTATTCATATTTCACGGATGCGTATCCCGTGCATCCAGAGTAGGAGTTTTCTCTTGATGATGTACTCTCGCGTCCGCATGCCCTTGCAGTCCTCGACGACTAGGGAATGCAATGCCCATCCCCCACCGATAGGCTCCTCGTACACAAAGTCGGCAACATATGAACAGGCCCGTTCGATGACTTTCGGCTTCTGCCCCTTCAGGACGATCAGTTCCTTCTGTTGCGGGATCAATTCATACGTCACCTGCTCTCGCAGCAACCGGATGACTCCGGCCCGCTCCAACAGTTTCAGTTCAGCCGCTCGCTTCGCCTCTTTCTTGCTGGCGTAACCGTTGGTGCGGAGGGAGCGGTACTTTGTCGGCTTGGGCATGGAGGAAAAATATATGTTGACAAGTAAGCGTATGGACGTATACTAGACCACATCAACGGAGAACGCAAGTGCTAACACGCGATGGCGTAATAATCAAGCTGAAACGGCGGTGCCACGGCACTCAACAGGTAGCTGTTGCCAAGGCATTCAATGTCAGCCCGGCCTATCTGAGCGATGTCATGGTCGGTCGCCGCGATCCCGGCCCAAAGATTCTTGCGGGACTCGGCTTGGAACGTGTAGTCAGGTATCGCCCGATCAAATAACCGGAGAATGCAATGCCTAGCCGCTACGTCCTGCTCCTGTCTATCCTCACCTGCCTCGCGCTGTGGTTCGTCGCCATCACCGTGGAATTCGTCATTGGCGGGGCGAGCATGCGCGATGCGCTGGCGCAGTCCGCGGCGGCGATGATTGAACCGAAGGGGAAGCCATGATTCGCATCTGCCGCGCCATCGCCCGCCGCGTCCAACGCTGGTACCACGTCGCAGCCATGAAAGACATGACCTACTGCATCGGCCACCACGAACGCATGCTGCTCGCCCTTCCGGCAGAGATTCGGCGGCTGTACGAGATTCAACGCTACCACGCGGGACGCGCTGCAACGCTGGTGCAAGAGCGCGATCCGGTCAACTTTCATCTTGCGGGCATGAGGCGAGTCAAATGATCGCCCCGCTCACACCAGATAGCGCCGCCGCGCTCGCCAAGGCCATCAACGCCGCGACCGACAAACGCTACCTGGAGCAGCGCAAGCAAAAGATACGGGGCAAGCGCAACGGGACGGGGAATAAATGATCGACCCCGACGACGCTCCGCAATGCGAACATGAATGGGTGTGGACAGACACATGGGAGGGCGATCCAACCATCCACCACGGCGTCCACGACCTCTCATGCTGGAAGTGCGAGAGGTGCGGGGAAACGAGCAACGAAGTACCACGCTGGTATCTGATGCTGCTAGACAACCGGAGAGACTGATGAAGATTGAAATGTCGCGGGATGAAGTGAAAGAGGCCTGTTTGTCTTGGGCGCGGATCGTGGTCCCTGGAGACTGGCAGATGACGACCTCAGACTACAACTTTCCGCACAGTGTTGAAATGGTACTGCTCAACGCCGAGCAGAGGGCGCAACGCGCCAAGGACGATGCCGAGGCCGCGCGGATCGCCGCCGAGTGGGAAGCGAAGGCCAAGGCCGAAGCCGACAAGGCGGCATGATGGACGACGACCGCGACGACCGCGCACTGGCCGAACTCACCGCTGAGCGCGAACAGCTATGTATTGATGCCCTGTACGAAGCATTGATGCTCGGATTGCCCGAGGAACAGGCCCGCATCCTCGCCCGCGAATGCGGGATCAAGTGGGCCATGATCGAATCCACGCACAGGAGCAAAATCACCGACACTCGCAGCGCCTAACTTCCATACTGACCACGGCTATCCACTTTCACTTTCTAAGGACTCAAGATCATGGGACGTTACGCGAAAGACTCCGGGGGCGGCGATTTCCAGCAAGCACCCGTCGGCACCCACATCGCCCGCTGCGTGCGGCTGACCGACCTGGGAACGCAACACGGTGAGTATCTGGGCGAGCCCACCGCCCGCAGTCAGGTTCTCATCACCTGGGAACTGCCGAGCGAAACCGTCGAGTTCGACGGCAAGTCGATGCCGCTGTTGGTGTCCAAGTTCTACACCAACAGCCTGTCCGAACGCGCTAATCTGCGCAAGGACCTGGAAACGTGGCGCAGCAAACAGTTCACCGGCGCGGAATTGCTGAACTTCGACCTGATGAAAGTCCTCGGCGCTCCCTGCATGTTGTCGGTCGTCCACAATGACAAGAGCAAGGCGAAAGTGTCGGCAGTCACAGCTACCCCCAAGGGAATGCAATGCCCGCCCCAAGTTCATCCCTCGGAATCGTTCTGGCTTGATGAGTTAGACCCAGCCAAGTTCGAGAAACTATCGGATGGGTTGCGCAAGATCATCGAGCAATCCGACGAGTATCAGGAAATGGTCAGCCCCAAGGCGCATAGGCAGGGCAGCGGACAGGTCCACGTCGATCCGCTTGACGACGAAATTCCCTTCTAGCCATGACTGACTTCGCCACATCCGCCGGTCATTGGTATGACAAATCCGGCACCCCTCGTTACACCATCGTCGGCAAGAACGGCAAAGAGCGCAACACCACGTTGCGCGATGCCCGCGAGCATGGTCTGGTCCCATCTGTCACCACCATCATCCGCATGGCCGCTGCACCGGCCCTGGAGAAATGGAAGCGGGACCAGTTGCTGCTCGCCGCCCTCACTCTGCCGCGCATCGACGGCGAGAACGAACAGGACTTTCTCAAGCGGGTAGACGAGGATTGGCAACAGGAGGGGCGTGCCGCAGCGGATCGCGGTACGTCCATCCACGCCGCCATCGAACGCCACTACCGCGGCGAGATACCCGATGCCGATTACTGGCCGTGGATCAAAGCCGCGAAGGATTGTCTTGCCGAGCATTGCGGCGATCAAACGTGGCAAGCTGAACGGTCCTTTGCCTGTGAAGCGGGCTATGGCGGAAAGACCGATCTGCACTCGGTTAATTGGGTCATCGACGCAAAGTCGAAAGACGGACCCGCCGAGGGCCGCAAGTTGTGGGATGAGGAGATAATGCAGCTTGCGGCTTACCGTGAAGGGTTGCAGGTAGTCGGCGCCAAGTGCGGCATCCTGCACGTTGATCGCAACAACCCGACCGCCGAATTGATCGTGGCGACTGAGGACGAATTGCAGCGCGGACTACGGATGTTTATCAGTCTCAGGGACTATTGGTACGCCAAGACGGGACTTAAGTGAGAATCCAATCGCCTCGTTGCCCGTCCTGCCACAGATTTATGCGGCGCAACAACGATCAGAACGCGCTGCTATGGGCGCTGTACCATGAGATAGCCGATAAGGTGAAACCAGGGGGCGTGACGTACAGCACCGAGCAATGGCATCTGTGGGCCAAATCACGCTTTCTTGGGTGCGACGATGTACGCCTGCCAAACGGGAAGAATCTGCTGCTACCAAAGTCTACAGCCGACCTTCCGGTCGATAAGTTTTCCAACTACTTTGAACAGGTCAGCGCCTTCGCCGCCGATCACGGGGTGTATCTGGCTGACCGGGAAACCGTGTAATCTGCCGCAATCAAGCGGCCCACCACAGGAGAAACAAATGAAGAAGCAACCGCATATCATCCGTCAAGGCGACGTTTTGCTGATCAGCGTCGATGCCATTCCGAAGGACGCCGTGGACAACACGCCGCTGGGCGATGTCATCTTGGCCTACGGCGAAGTCACCGGCCACGCACACCGCATCCACCAGACGCAGCAAGCGCCCAAGGTGCGCGTGTGGGACGCCGGGGCCGAACGCTATCTGCAACTGGTCGCGGACAAGCCAAACCTGACCCACGAAGAGCATGGCGCGGCAACCTTGGAGCGCCCCATCTATCGGCAGATTTTCCAGACCGAAGAACGCGGCGAAGTCGTGCGCCAAGTGGCAGACTGAGCCATGGCAAAGACCGAGATAGTTCGTCGCCCAGACCGGGCTGAGGGTGGGATTACGCCAGAAGAAAAGTTGCGCATGGACGATCATGCGAAACTGTGGGTAAAACGGGCATTGCGTACCGATCCGATTGACCCTTTGGCAATAACGACGACAATCCATGATCTGTACCACGCAGCAGGCTTGAAAGTTCAGCGTGTGGTCATCGTGCCGTCGCCATTGGTGATGGCATTTGCGTCTGGTGCTGCGGCATGGATATGGTATTGTCGAAAGCAACAGAGAAATGACGCTGCCACGGCCGCTGCCACGGACGCTGCCACGTACGCTGCCACGGACGCTGCCACGGACGCTGCCACGGACGCTGCCACGTACGCTGCCACGTACGCTGCCACGCGCGCTGCCACGTACGCTGCCACGGTCGCTGCCACGGTCGCTGCCACGTACGATGCCACGTACGATGCCACGCGCGCTGCCACGGTCGCTGCCACGTACGATGCCACGTACGATGCCACGCGCGCTGCC
>JANYBR010000169.1 GCA_025360685.1 Pseudomonadota bacterium | reverse complement strand
CGAGGTTGCGCAAAATTTTCCGGACCGGCGCAATGGCTCGGTTACCAAGGCGGTGTCATGACAGATTGGCGAGGTCTTTGGTGAGATATTGGAACCGCTTCATTTGTTTGCCGTGTGCCTTGACGATCTTGCGAATCTGGCGCCGCGAAAGTTGCTCGCGCCACTGCCCCGCGCGACCCTCGCGAAAAAAGCTCTTGGCGCGTTCCGGCTTCTCGCGGAAACCATGCGCCTTCTCCTGCTCCTGCAACCGTTTGAAACTGGCGCGGTCGATCGCAGTGTCGAGTTGCTCCGGCGTCGGATTGAGGAGGAGAAACCGAGCGAGATTCGCGAAGGTGCCTTTCGGATCGTCGAGCATGTCCTCGTATCGCATGACGTGGATCGCGCGATGCGGGCGGCGCGTCCAGCTGCTGACGTGCTGAGTCCAGGAGCCGTAGACTTCATAGACGGAATGCTCCGTCACGGGCGTCTCGTAGTTTTCGGTGCCCATGTTTTCGATGGCGTGGTCGATGTCGCTGCCCATGTGATGCGCGTACGAGATCGCGACATCGAGCGGATTGCGCACGACATAGACCGCACCGGAGGTGACCGCGAAATTGATGACGGGATAGCCGCGATCTTCCACCAGTGCATGGTGCGTCTTGACGATGGCCAGACCATTGGTCCGGGCCACGATATCGGCTTGAACTTTCGGCCGCGTGGCGGCGATCAGCGCCTTGTTCTCTGAAGACGGAGTCTCGTTCATGTGGCGCTTATAGGCCCGGGCGCTGATGTCCCAGGTCGTGAATTCGTTGATCTTATTGATGTCGTATTCGTCGTCCCGCCCTTCAAGTAGACCGAACAGGTTGTGCAGAAAAGTGCGCGTCCAGGTGTTGCCCGACTTCGGATAGGATGCCAGCCAGAGAATGCCCTTCGCCGCCGATGCCGAGCGTTGTCTGGCGGCAGGCTCGACCGCGATCGCGGCCGATTGCGATTCCGGCCCGCTCACGAACAACATCCGGCGCGCCGCCAGGGCGCGCAAGGCAACGGTCTCGCCGTCACTGCATCGCAGAGCAATCTCAACCTCATCACAACTGCCCCCGGCCAGCCGGTGGTACCGTATCATCGCCGGGCCAATAGGTCGAAACGGTTGCATGCGCGAACCAATATACGCGCATTTGATAGCCTTCCTGCGTGTAGCCGATGAAAGCGAGTTTGGTGTCGGGATAGACCGCTTCGGGAATGTTCTTGACCAGCACGCGCGACTGGATGACGGCGCCGAGCCCCATCACACCCTGATCGATATTCTCTTTCGACCACGCCTCCAAAAGGTCGCGAGAATAGACCGCAAGCTTGGATGCCACTTCCTGGATGCGCACATCCGGTGCGACAAGGACGCGGAACATCGCGAGCTTGCAACGCAAAAAACCGATCATGCGGATCGATGCAGTCGACACGGCGACCATCTGATTTTCGGAGTATGCGGCTGCACAAAGCTCGGAAAGTCGGGTCTCGGCGCTGGTGCCTGGTGGCAAGGCGTTGTTCGCAAGCCAGAATTGCTCCGCATCACGTTCGATGAGCGGCTCGTGCCGCTGCCACGCCGGTCTGTAGGTCAGCTCGGACATGCGCCGTGCCTATCTGCAAAGCGGGATCGCGCGCGCGGCGCGATCCAACTGGCTAAGGAAGCGGCGACGGTACGCTAGTGGAGGCGTAATGTCAGATCCACGTAAGGGCCATGCGAGAGGCGATTGACCCGGAAGCTGTCCTCATCACCATCCAAGTCGTAGTTGCCGTCGAAGACGCCCCAACTGCTCTGCACCGCGTAACCTATGCCAAAGGCGTACGGACAATCCGGGGAACTCCAACCGACACCCAGATAGCCGCTAGCCCGCGGTACTGTCCCTCCGTCTTTTCGCGCTGGGAAGGCGTTGACGCCGTATGTTTTGCGGGTGCCGAATAGGACGGACCCCATCACCCCCCAGTTCAAACTGAGGTGCGAGCCCGGATCGCCGATGCGGGTCGAAGCATTCCAGGAGATGACCGGGCCGATGCCGTTGAAGCGGCGATGAATCTCGCGGGGATAGTTCGTGGAGTAGTACTTGCTCCCGTAAGTGAAGTTTCCTGCCGTATCGGCGGAGAAGTTCGCCCACTCGACGCCCAGGCTGACGACTGAGCTTCCGTCCATTCCAAACATTCCCAGACCGACGTCCTTGCCGACCGTGAAATCGACGATCTTATGGGATTCATTGTGCCGTACATCGCCCGATCCATATTGGTACGGATAGGATGGGTAGCTGTAAGAGAAGCTGGCATGCGACGTGGACGTGCGCCCATAATTGAAGGACAGACCGTAGACCCAGTCGTTCTTCGATAGGGTGAAAGCGATCAAGCCGTCTCCACCATCGTTGATGCCGACCGTTGGGTTGGGCAGCAGTCCTGGATCGCCATAAATTGTGCGACCGCCGCTGTTCATCGTAAACTGACCAACCATGTCGAGCGTCAGGTGCCAGTCGGGATCGGACATGCCGTTATCGCCGGCGCGAGCCTCGGAAGGGAGCTGGACCAGGCCTACGAGAGCGAGCACCGAAGCGGTGCCGAGGAGTTTCCGGCGGAGGCCGTAACCTGTCCGATGTTCGTGTGATTGCATTGACTGTCCCCCAGAGGCGCGGCTTCCGATGCACTGTAATTAACATTATTTTACGGGAGGTAAAGGGTCAATCGCTCCGCGGCCCAACTTCTCGAGTCTCGATTCGCGACGTCTGGCGAGCAGCGCATGGCTTGCCCAAAGTATTAACGCCAGCGACAGCCGACCCGTTAAGGCGCTCGGCTGGAGTAAACCCTGTAAACAACGGCGCAATAGCTGGGCAGATTGTAGGAGCTCGGCAGGGTGGCGTGGAAAATCGTCTCTTTTTCGCCGGGCAACGCATCGGCCAAATAGGCGCTCGCCCAAGTTGCCGCTGTCCGTGCGTCATAGGAGGCACAACTGCCCTCCGAAATGCGCACAATCATCGCCGTAATGGGGGCGCTGAGGAAGTTGTGGACATACATCACGAAATCGTCCCGGTTCACGCCGGTGACGCCCCAGCTTTCTCCGCTTTCGATTTGGGCTGCGCCGTAACTGGGAAGCGCGTAGGTCCCGACCACGCTGCGGATTTCGGCGTCGGCGGCCTGCGCGCTCTTAGAGAAAGTCAGAATTCCCTCACTCACGGGAAACCTGCCTTGTGCGGCCTGTTGTACGCGTTCGGCGATCGGCTTCCACACCGAGGAGGCAGGCGGCGCGACTTTTCTTTCAACCATGGTCTTTCCCGCCGGATGCCTGGCCAGATAGCTCCCGGCGATCAGTGCGGCGCAAGCTATCGCCGTCAGTAAGGCGGTGACGGCTATAAGCCGGTTCCGCGGGTGAAGAATTCTCTCCCGGACAGACGCAATGGCCTTGACCCATGCCGCCGCAGCGCCAGCCGAAGGTTCAGCCGGCGGTGACCCAGCCGAACGCAAATCGCGATCGTCACTTTTGAGGTTCGCCATTTTTTCTCTCACTTGGCGATATCAATGTGCAATGAACAATTCCTATTCGTGGCACGCATTTGCGAGGCGATTTCGAGACAATTGGAGTGACAGGAGACCGGCCAGGCGGCCCATTCTGGCTCAAGCGGCGCTTGCGGGCTAGCCGTCGATACCGGCCACCCGCAAGCGGCTGGACAAGTCTATTTGGAAGTTGCCCCGGCGCCGCGCCCCGATCGACTGTCGTGCAGCCTGCGGTTTTGCCGGTTCATACCGAGTCGTGAAAAATGATTCCGAGCGTGTGCCGGTGTCCCGAGCGCAAAGGGCTCACGCCATGGCGCATGTTGACGCGATAATTTCCACGCAAGCCCTTCACCGGCCTATATCGCACAGCAAAGATCACCGCATCGCCACGACGCAGCGGCACCACCGCGACGCGCGACTGCATCCGCGGCCGTTGTTCGGTCAGGGCAAACTCGCCACCGGTAAAATCCGCCTGCGGCTCGCTCAGCAGAATTGCGACCTGCAAGGGAAAGCAGTGTTCGCCATAGACATCCTGGTGCAGACAATTGTAGTCGTCCGGGCCATAGCGCAGAAGCAGTGGTGTCGGGCGCAATTGTCCGGCGCCGTGACAGCGCACGACGAAGTCGGTGTGTTGCGCCGGATAGCGCACAGCGCAGCCCATGCATTCGTTCCAGCGATTGGCAATTGGGACAAGCTGCGGGTAGAGCGCGGCTCGCAAGCGCGCGACCAGGTCGGGAAGCGGATAACAGAAGTACTTGTACTCGCCGCGCCCGAAACCATGTCGCGCCATCACGACCCGGCTGCGAAACAATTTGTCGTCGTCGTACGCCGCAGCCGTCGCGCGACACTCGGCGGGCGAAAGCAAACCATGAACGGCCGCCCAACCCTGGGCATCCAAGTTCGCCACGACACTTGGCCAGTCAAGCATCGCGACGCGTGTCTCGATGCACACGGTCGCCGGGATCGCTCGAACGGTCATGTTCATGCTGCTGCTACGCCAAACTCAGGTTCGACTTTGACAATCAAGTGAGAACATCTTGTCGAACGCGCCTCTTCTTAGAATATCAATGTATCGTGGCGAAAGTTGATCACTGCCGGAATATTCGGACAACATCTCGCATTCAAATCGGTGTTGAACAGAGTCGGCTCATCACAGATCGCTATCCACATCGCCATCTCAGTTGGGGCGCAAAGAATTGTGAAGACCAAAGGTTGCCAAGCACAATGCGCACCCAGCCAACTGCTGACCACAACCAAATTGGGTTCACGGTTCATTGCCTACGTACACAGTCAAAAAAAAGCCCGTTCTTGGACCCCGGTCCTTCCGATTCAGAAATGACCTAAACATATAGCAGCCCCAATGCCTTACGGCGTGACGACATCCGTAGCGAGGAGCGAGATTTCAATCGACCCAAATCTTGCGGATTCTTGCCGCCTTCGGGAACCAATTGTCCGTTTTTCGGAAGGCGTCATGCGCGAGCGACTTTGTCGCCGGAACAACTGCGAGCCGCTCGAATAGACACGGTTTGATTGCCGTAGCCTATCGCGCGGCTGTCTGGTTTTGCGCGCGCGCCTGGCTTGCCTGAAGATCGCCAAGACCCAATTTCTTGAGATCGGGGCGGACGACTTCGATCGGATCGCGCAGATCGTCGACATAGCCGAGCGCATAGGCGCCGCGCTGATAGCCGATCAGCCTGAGCAATTCGACCGGCAGCGTGCGCGCGATCTCGAGCGGTACGCTGAGATATTGATTCTCTTCCTGCCGCAACCAGGAAACGTTGTAGGTGATGTTCAGTCCGATGCGCGTTGCGGTCGAACGGTTGGCGCCGCCGCCATGATAGACGCTGCCTGAGTACAGAAGGACCGAACCTTTGCGCATCTCTGCAGGCACCGTGTCTTCGCTCTGGAACTTCAGCTTGTCGTCGAACAGATTGCTGCCGGGAATGACGCGGGTGGCACCGTTTTCCTCGGTGAAATCGGTCATCGCCCAGAGCGTGTTGCACTGAACGTCATAGCCTCTTGGGAACGGGAAAAAGTCGAACGCCCACTGATCGCGGTGGATGGTCTGCGCCGGCTCGCCCGCTCCGATGGCGATCGCCTGCGTGAGATGAAGTTGAAAGCTGTGCGAATGGTCCAGCAGCTTGCCGCTGACTGCCAGCACGAGCGGATGCATGACAATGTCGCGGCAAAGCGGCGAGCGTGCCACAAGTCCGCCTGTGCGCTTGGTGCGGCGGCCGGAGAATGAGTCCGGTCCGAACGGTGTCGCATCGAACCAGGGTTGCAGCTCGGCGACGATGGCATCCATCGCCTGCGGCTCGACAAGATTGTCGACGATCACCGCGCCATCGCGCTTGAGAATTTCGCTGACGGTCTCCGCCAAGCTATCGGCCGGCAGATGTTCTAAGCCTCGCATCGCATCCTCCCACGCAACAGTGTCAATGCGTTCCGATCGTTCCAGCCGGCAGGCACGCGGCAAGCTGGAGGCCGGCAACCAGAGTCATCGCGGTCAGGCAGAATAGGTGATCGCGATAGATCGTGCGAGCCAGGCGCGACTGCACGTCCGGCTGGTCTGCCGCACCTCCTAGCCGCACGGCGCTTTTTATCGTACGCGCGAGCGTCAGCGACACGGCGATGGCAGCTGCCGTGAGCGACGGCCAGCCGATCCACCAGACATAGGAGCGCGCGCCAATCTCAACGGCGATCGCTAGTATTGTCAGCACCATGACCGCTCCGATCAGGCGTCCCATCGGATTGGCATCGGTTGTGACCCGGCGATAGTAGGCAGAGATTGACGCCAGAACTTCGGCCGGCAGCGTCGGTCCGGGATGGCGGCGTGTTTGCACGTCGAACATCAGATCAAACCACAATACGGCGATCAGGAACCCGGCCCCGGCTGCGGCGACAGCGTTCATGACGAAGTACTTTCCCGAATGTGCCGCCTCGTCGGCCACTCCACGCGAGTTCCGTCTCAGAGTCAAAATGAGTTCCACGTTTGCCCAAAGTGTGAAGGTTCCCGCTAAACCAGCGCGGCTGCAGCAAGCTTTGGTTGACCGGGTATGGATGAAGTTTGGTGGCGCGCCGCACCGCATTGCTCAGGCGATGGCGTTCCGGGCAGAGGCAAGTTTTCGCCGGCTGCGTCCCGCAAACATTGCGGCGATTCCCGTAGCCATCAGCCAAAGCGTCGATGGCTCGGGCACCGCTGTGGTTTCAGCCGGACCACCAGCAGGCGGCCCGCAATAAGTCTGCTCGGGACAGTCCGTATTGCCTGGATCGCCGCCACCGTTGGCTGTGCAGGCGCCGGGATTGACCAGGCTGCACCCGGAATCCGGTCCGCCGTTCTCCGGGCCGCCGCTGGAATTTCCGCCGTCATGCGAACCGTCACCGGCGTTTCCGCCACCATGCGAACCATCACCACCGTGCGAACCATTACCGCCGTTCGATCCGCCATCCGAATTACCGCTGCCGCCGGAATTGCCGCCACTGTGCGATCCGCCACCTTCGGAACCGCCACCCGGATTGCCGCCGCCATGCGAGCCGGCACCGGAACTGGCCAGGATAAACCAGCCGCCAAGACCGGAATCGCCAAAGCCGCCACCGCCCGATGCGAGAGCGCCGCCCGCGGTGTCGCCATCGTCTGCATCGCTCGCGCCGTTGCTACTGCCATCCGAAAAGCCGATGGCGGCCAGGCAATGTGCTCTCGGATCCAGCCGCCAGCTCAAACAATCGCGCCGGCCGATCTTGTCGTGAACCTTCGCGCCAGACTGTCCGTGCCGAAGCCCGGGCCAGCCATGCTTGGCGGCTTCGAGGATAACTCTGGACCCGTGCTCGCCACCCGATGAGGAATTCCCGAATGCTCCAGCGAGCAGAAACGGTGGTGCATAGGCCTGGCTGATCGCCAGCAACAGCAGGAGAATCGCAAGCCTCAGACTCTCATTTCGGCGCGTCTCTTTTTTGGCCATCTGTGTTTCGATTCAATACAACTGGTTCGCTGCCGCCTTTGGAGCGGTGCAATGCGGGCCGCGATCCTCTGCCCGCGGCGGACTTGGGCAAGACCGAGCACGTTCGGTGCCAGAGGTGAAAACGATGGCGTTAAGATTGCGGCTGGCGCCACGCGCGCGCGCCGAGCGTTAACCGCGCTCATGTGAGGAGCGTCGAGCTTCCACAATGCCGCGCGAAAAATGCCGTGCGGCTCAGTTGGGCTTGAAGCGCAGTGCGATGAGCGGAGACATGCGCCACACGACCTGGGCTGGACGCTTTTCGGGCTTGCCGACGATGACGAGCGTGACCTCGTCAGGGACATCTTTTCCGTCGGGCAGGAGTATCGCGGCGCCGGTGGCGGAAATGTTGCGGACGGTGCAGCCGACGGAAGTCCCGCCATATGTAAGCATCGACGTCAGCCGGACAGAAGTCCGCACCGCGCCACGCCGCTCGAGGTTCTCGACTGGTTGCCGGCTGAATAAGCCCATCGTTCGGTTCCCGATATGTCCGCCCGTGACATTGATCGAGAATGGTTAAAAAGGCTTAAGCAAAAGGCTCGGCACGCATCACGAATACCGAGTGTCTGCAACAGCGCGCGGACAGGCGCTACGTTCTTTCAAGACTTCAAATCGAGCTTGCCGAGCTATTCCAGCTGGGACGGAGACCTGACCGCCGTAACGAATTTGGGCACCGGCTGAACGGTCTTGTTGTCCGTCTTGCCATATTCGGGGCGGCAATGGCCGTCGATAAAGGCGCCCGACTCGATTGTAATGTCCTGGTGTATGACGTCGCCGGACATGCGTGCCGTGCTCATGAGCACGACCTTCTTGGCCTCTATTTTCCCGTCGACCGTTCCGGCCAGCTCGACCTGCTCGCCGTACACAGTACCTTTGACCTTGGCGCTGCCGCCAACTTTCACCAAGACGGCCCGCACATCGCCCTCGACCTCGCCTTCGATCTGGATGTCTTCGGTGCTTTCCAGTTGGCCGGTGATCTTCAACGCCTTGCTGAGGACTGACACCCTCGACGCTTGCGACACGCTCATGTTTGAACTCCCTGATGCGGGCACGTAGGCCCGGGTTGTGTCCGGCGGCGCAGCAACAGGCTGGTCCGTTCTTTCGCGAGCCGGTGTCTTGGCGATGATATTGGAGTCTGGCATTTTCTCGTTGCGGCTGAACACTGTCATGACTGCGCCTCCGGGAGTTGTTCAAGTGACTCAAAGAAATTGGCTGGCCGCCATGGCATGCGCCCATCGATGCGCGCGCCGCTGGCAACCGTGACGGTGTGGTGGAAGACGCGCCCGGTCACTTCGGCCGAGCTACCCAATGCGACGTTGAGCGCGAATATGCGTCCGGTCAGCCGGCCTCCGATCTGAACGTCCTTGGCCAGCACGTCGCCTTCGACATAGCCGTCGACGGCCAGAACCAGCCGCCCGGCATTGATGCGTCCAAGGACGCTGCCGTGCACGTGCAGCTCGCCATCCGTATCGACGATACCGCGCACAGTCAGCGCTTTTCCGAGGAGCGACACGGGCAGTTCCGCCGGCTCACGGTTCGATTTCGCTGTCGAAATTGCGCGGCGCGGCAAAATGGACATTACAGGAGCATTCCTTGTTCCAAGGCGGAGGCCCCCGCACCCACCTTTTGGATAATGGCGCACATCCGTCGCCACAGGCAAGCCTTCCCGGGCCGAAGATATTGGCAAAGGCCAGAATTCAAAAGACCAAATGATCAGAACGGTCCCCGTGCAACGCCCGTCGTTCAATACAGACATATGAAGCGAGCGCGGTAACGGTTCGTTTTCGAACCCGCCAATTCTGCATTGCGGGCGGGGTGGAGCGGCGATTACTGAAACATCGGGCGACGTTCCAGCCAGGATCGCCCGCGTCCAACGCGCGACGTCGCGGTTTCGACGTTCGAGGGACGATCGGCAATGCCGGCGGAGGCCATGTGTGATGAGAACCATCCGAACGATTGCAGCGACCCTGTTGGCGACGAACTGCCTGGCCGCAAGCGCCTTGGGTGCCCAATGCGTGAGCGGCGACGAACTGTCGGCGCTGCGGACCGCTGCCATGCAGCAGGACTTGATGGTCGCTGCGCTGACCTGCCACGACATCGGCCGCTACAATCATTTCGTGCTCGCCCATCAGCCGGAGCTGATCGACTCCGATGCGCGTTTGAAGCAGTTCTTCATGCGCCGCGGCGGCGAAGCGGGCTATCACACGTTCAAGACGGAATTGGCGAACGAGGCTTCGTTGCGTAGCATTCGCGAATCGGGGTCGTTCTGCGCAAACGCCCGCGCAGAATTCGAGTTTGCGTCGCGCCCGACTAGCCTGGCTGTCGTCGTGGCGTCAGCGCCAGCTCCCGTTGGAGCATCCTATCGCGCTTGCTCCGACCGCGGTCATGACAGTCCGCGGATGGCCGATGCGGTCCGCCCGGGGCGCCGCACGGAAGTCCCCGATGCCGGCACCGACGATACCTATGCGAACGAACAGCAGAGAAGCCGGGCGCATCATCATTTCGACGATTCGGATGATGAAGACAACGACGATCAATGACCGCACGGAACGTTAAGCGATAGTCCGCGCGCAGCCATCCGGATACCTGTGGCGAGCGACGCCATATCGCAATAAACAGCGACAAATTTGAACGTCCGGCGCAACCGGCCGGAAGTGACTGACCTCTAGACTTTGCGGACTTTCGATCTGCTTCGGGAGGTGTGGTTGCCGAAAATAGTCGATGGAACGGCATCCGAAGATCGTGCCGCGCCCGCCGACGAAAATCGGCCGGTTTGCCAGCTCGAAAATATTTCGCTCGTCGCCAAGGCCTATGTTCCTGCCACGGACACGGAAATCGATTGCATCGTGACGAGCCTTTCTCCCGACGGTGCAAACTTGAGCACCGCGCTCGCTTCCTCGATTGGCTCCGAGATCGCGCTTTACATTGCAGGATTCGACCGTTTCTCGACCTCGGTGCTGTGGACTTCGCAAGACGCCCTGAAAGTGCGCTTCAACTGTTCCCGCGCGAAGCGCGAGCGCACGGCGGAGAAAATCCGTAATCTTGCCGAAGGCCGCCCGATCGCGGACGCGACGCTGCACCGGGCACAGCAAACGGCACTGCATTCGACGCGTCACTTCAAGCGAAAAAACGGAGAGAGCGCGAAATTCGACGTCATCGACATAGCTCTCTCCGGCGCCTCGCTTCGAACATGGTGCCGGCCGGCAATCGGTGAAATCGTCACGATAGGAACGATCGAAGGCCGCGTGACGCGGCACTTCGACGACGGTATCGCAGTGGAATTCACCAAACACACAGCGTCAAAGCTGAACTCCGTGGGCTGACTCGGACACGCGCGCGACGACGCCGGCGCCTTCAATGATGCGCGGCGGCAGGAAGCACGGCGGGGCTGTCAGGCGCCGGCGCAAGATATGTATTGTAGACCCAGCCCCTCTGGTTGGTGTGCGAGCCGTCTTCGCTGTCGATAGAGACGAGCACCCAGTTTCCGCGCTGTTCGAGCGGAGCAATCTTCTTGCCGCGCGGTAACGTCGCCAGTACCGCACTCGACTTCGACGGGTCGCCGTGCACGTTCGCCGAGCGGAGTACGATATCCACCGCCGGCGCGGCTGCTGGCGCTGGGACCGGAGCAGCGGGCCTTTTGGGTATGCTCGGCGGTTTGATCGCGGTGTCGGTGTCCTCCGTGTCATATCCGAATTGCGGCAACCAGCCGTCGGGCAATAGCGACGCGATGCTGGGGTAAAGAACCGTCACCAGGGCCGCCAAGCCGGCGACGAGCACGACGTCCTTCCACAGCGGCCGGCTGGGCTCTTCCTGGTCACGCGCCTTGTTCATCCGCGCCGAGTTCGACAACAGGCTGGGATGCGTGCGCTGATCGGCAATATGGGATTCGCCATGCCAGCGCGCCAGTGCTTCCGCAGTGGCAGAGCGCGCGTGCCGCAATTCGATGTCGCGGACGTCGAGCGCGATCTTCAGTTTTTCCAACTCGTCGCGCAGACGCAGTATTGTGACCAGGTCGCTCGACTCGGCCTCGGTTTGCGGCCGGGCGCGCAATTCCGCCAGTTCGGCCTCTGCCTTCTCGAGGCGCGCGGTGGCGTTTTCCAGTGCGCCTTTCGAGTCCCTTCTTGCCCTTGCCTCGACGTCGGCGAGGCGCGCTGTTTCTGCGGCCAACCATGCTTCCTTGGCCTGTGCCAACTTCGTGTCGGTATCTTGCAGCCACCTCTCCTGCGCTTGCACGAATTCGGCTTCGCGATAGGCGAGCTTTGATTGCATCGCCGCGACTTCATCATGCAGACGGCGGACTTCGTCTTCGTCGAGATGGTTAGGCGGCGCATCCGCCTGGACGCGCGCTTCGATCAATGCAGCTTCGACGTCCTGCCGACGCGCCGCAGCTTCGGCCATCGCCGCTTCCGACTGTTCGCGCCAGCGCGCCTCGGCCGCCGCCAGCCGAGCGCCTTCCTGGGCCTGCCACACATCTTTCGCGCGCAACAGCTTGGCTTCGCTCTCCTGCCGCGCCCGTTCTCCAACCTGCATCAGTTCGGCGTCGTGCGTGGCAAGTTTCAACTTCACTGATGAAAGTTCGTCGCGCAGCCGGTGGAGTTCGGCTTCGTCCGTCTGGCTGTGTGGGACTTGCGACGGCGACCGCGCCTCGAGCAGAGCGGCCTCGGCGCGGCTTAGTCTGGCCGACGTCTCGGTCAGTGTCGCGGCGCTCTGCTCGCGCACGCGTGTCTCGGCCGCAGCCAACCTGATTGCTTCTTCGGCCCGCCAAACACTCTTGGCTTTTGCGATCGCCGTTTCGGTTCCCTGCCGCCAGCCGGTGCGTTCCTGGTCTGCATCGGAGCGGAGTCTCACCAATTCGCGCTCGCAGTTGGCGAGCGATCTCTTGGCCGTCGCTAGTTCCTCGCGCAAATGTCCGGCTTCGGCACGCTCGAGCTGGCTGCGTGCCGCCTCGGCCCGCGCCGTGCCCACTTCCTTCCGCCAACGTGCTTCGGCTGCGGCCAACCGCGATGCTTCGCCAGCCTTCCAGGCTTCCTGCGCACCAGCCAATGCGGCATCAGCTTCGCGCTGCCAACTTTCGCGGGTCTGAGCATTGAGTTCGCGGCTACGCCGTTCGGTTTCCGCAAGACGCGCGCTCTGTTCGGTTTGCCAGGCACTGCGGGCTGCTTCCAGCGCGGACTCGGCGCGGTTGGTCACAGCCGCCAGATGCTTTGCGATCTCTGCATCCTGTTCCGTCCTGGACTTGACCAGGGCCTCATCGATCAGCTTCTGCGAACGCTCTTCCCAATTTCGCGCCGTTCGCTGCTGCAGTTCGACGAACGCCGACTCGCGCGCGGAAAGTTCCGTTTTGGCTTTGGCCAGCTCCGCGCGCAAATCGTGAATCTCGGCGCTTGCGGTGCGCGCCGCGGCCTCGCGCGCCGTTTCGTCTGGGTCGCAAGCCATGTCCAATACGGCGTCGGACGGGGAGACGCGATAGTCGAGCACGGCAACCGTGGCGCCGTCGCGATTGATGACCCTGACGGCGAGCGTGGGCGATTCCCGGATGTCGGAAGGGAACTGGTAAGCGAGGCCCGCCAGTTCATCGAGTGACACCGACCAGGATTGGTCGCCATTGTTCTGTCCGGCGGAAAGTCGCGTGCGATGCGGCAAGCGCTCAACTCTGATCGAGATGCGCCCATGACTCTTATAAGATGTCAGCAAGGGAGCGAGCTTCAGCGGAATCGAGCGAATCTCGATTACCGGGCCGACGAATTCGCTCGCTGCCTCGTCCACCTGGATTGCTCCGGTGCCGGACGGTCGCTTGGCAAATTGCGTTGCGGGTTTGGCCATGCGCTCGCGTTTCGGCATTGCGACAGCAATGCCCGGAAATCCTGCTTGAAAACGACATTCTCTGCCGGTTTGGGTAAAGTATTCGTTCGTCGCACGCGAGCATGGCAGCGCCTGCAGACCGCGCGCATTTTATGAAACTTGTTCTGACCGCGACGCCTAGCGATGCGACACAGGAGACTGCGCGTGTGTTGGCGCAATACCGGCCTTCTGTCCGCGCTCCGCGCAGAGCGGATACTTCGGGTTGGTGAATCCGCGATAACCACGATCAGCAAAATGGCCCGGCCTCGGTGATGAACGCGCAATATCGACTTGTAGCGCGCGCCATGTGTCGCCGACGTCGATGTGCCGGGAAAGCGGGCAATCACGTCCGCTCGATTACCAACCACCCGTTCGCAGTCTCATCCTATGGGTGCGCAATTCGTTTCTGCGCGACCTTCCATCTCATCCGCGCCATGACGTAGAGGGGTCAAGCTTCGTGCAGCCTAGTTGTGACCGCCTCCGCTTGTCGTCGGTGCAGGTGGCTGGTTGCCCGTCTGGCCGTTTGTGGTGGCTCCGCCCGTTTGGGTCTGAGTGGTGTGGGTCTGGTTGTCATGTGAGCCGACGCCAATTCCGAGGTGAAATTTCGAGAAAAAGCCGCCATGCACCTTTGAACTCGTTACTCTGCACTCGCAGTCCGTCAGAGTGTCCGTGCACTTACCTCCCGTCGGAGGATCGCAGTCACCGTGTCCTTGACATGCGCCGCCAATGAGCTTCGGACACTCTTTACCAATGGCGGCAGGCGTTGCCCCGATTGTCGCGATTAAAACGACGAAGAAAAGTGTGCGAAGTTGAACCGTCGAAACAGGATGACCCATGGAAGTCTCCCCATCGAAATCCCATTGCACGAACGTTCTCCAGATGGTTCTGGATAGCTACGGACTATAGCGCTTTTCGGAGCACGCCGGAAGCAAGTTAAGTTGGAATCTCCACTTGGGGCTCACGACTGTGAATCACTGTAGGAACTGCGAACATCCTGTCGATGATCTATTTTGCGGCCACTGCGGCCAACGCCTTGATGCGGGACGCATCGATGCCTCCTACGTGTTGGCGGAATTCGTACACTTCATTACGAACATCCGGCATCGCTTCATCTTCACGTCACTGCAATTGCTGAGTTCGCCGGGCAGAGTCACGGACGAATTTATCGAAGGCAAACGGAAAAAATATCAGTCGCCGGTCTCCTACTTCCTGCTTTGGACAACGATATACATTCTCTTTCTTTCCTACCTCGATTTGGTTGCGGTCAAGAATCAAATCATCGACTACAGCGATTACTTCGGACCCGGCGACACAACGCCATATGCAATCGGTCATCTCGGCTTCGTTCTAGCGGCGGTCATCCCATTTCAGGCCCTGTACCTTTACTCATTGGTGACATGGAAAAGGTTCTCTTTCTTTGAGACCATGGCAGCCACGATGTATCTGCTGGGTACTATCGTCCTTCTCCAGTTGATGTTTGCCGTTCTTGTCTGGCTCGTGCATTTTGCCGGAGTAGGTGCAATCAATCTGGCAATCTCAGATATCCTGAAGGTTCTTTATCTCGGCTGGTTTGCCGCCGATTTGTCCAAGCGATTTCCGCTCAAGCTGAAGG
The DNA here is from genome assembly GCA_025360685.1 of Pseudomonadota bacterium. Taxonomy (GTDB): domain Bacteria; phylum Pseudomonadota; class Alphaproteobacteria; order Micropepsales; family Micropepsaceae; genus Rhizomicrobium. Next base: position 1,770 of record JANYBR010000169.1, on the reverse strand, counting down.
CGCTCCGAGTAACTCTGTTTGTCGGACTGGCTATCGGGACCTTTACGCTTTGGCGATTGTATGGGGTACCCATGTTGGTTCAAACAATTCACCTCGGTACCCAATGACGCTATCGATCTCGCGTGGCGACAATCTCGCTGTGCCGCAAATGCTTTGTGCCCATGGAGTTTCTGCCATGGGTCGAAAGCGGTCATTCCGCTCCAGAGTTGGCCAAGAACGATCGCTTCGGTGCTTGCGAGCCATCGCGCCGCGCGAGCTGACGACCAGCCCGACAGTCATCTAGGCAGTTTGATCGGCGGCGGCCAATCCCGAGGACACCCTGGAAAGACGCACCGGTGCACTCTCGCGGATCAGCATAAAAGCGACCTGACCGATTGCTGTCGCTCCCATCAGATACCAAGCCGGCGCCATCGCACTGCCCGTGACATGGATCAGCCAGGTCACAACAAGTTGGGTCGTGCCGCCGAAGGCGGCGATCGACACCGAGTAGACTGTTCCGAAACCGCTACCGCGTATTGTCTTCGGCAAGCTCTCGGCGAGTCCCGCATAGAAGGAACCGGACGTAAAGCTCGCGGCCGCACCCAAAGCCGTCATGCCGGCGATGAGGGCAAACTCGGAGCGCGCGTACGCAATCCAGGCGAACGTCGGATAGATCATGAGCAGGAAGACGAGGTTGCCGCAAACGTTGATGGGCCAGCGCCCGCGGCGGTCCGACAGCCAGCCCAGGCCGGTCGTCAGTCCGAGCGCGGGAGATCGCCTCGTCGAGAGAAACGCCATTGTAGAGCTTCGTACGGCCAGCAGGGACTCGTGCAAGCACGCTGCGAACGTTCAAGCAGATATCATAGTCGATGTCGCGAACCGGTGTGCTGTCGCCGATGATCTCGCGTAGGAGTACAAAATTGGCTCGCTGCTTGTCGATCCACTTGGCGCTGATCCTGTTCGCCGCGGCATCATCGACAGCGATCCGCATAGCCTGGTCGGCCAATTGGCCAAATGTAACGTCGCTCCGGCGGTCACGACTGAACGCTCGATCGAAGGTCCGCGCCGGCTGGTCGTCGAAGTCGGCGAACTTTCGGTGTTGGAGCTCAATGAGCCCGCGCCGAACCCATTCGGCGAACTCGACATAGGAAACGGCCGGGTCGTCGATCGACAGGTTTGCACTTTGCAGGATTTTCTTGCCCGCGGAGTAGATTGCTTGATCGGCGTTAGGATCGTCTCGGTCCTGAATGAGGCACAGTTCGAGATCGACCTCGTCCCGGAGTTCCTTTTGCTGGTCGCGGTTCTCAGGTGGGTTCTCGATCAGCCTGCTCTGCCAGCGGTCGTCGCTTCGTTCGACGTAGTTGCAGACCAAGCGGAGCAATTCAGCCTGCGAGAGAGGCTCTGGCGTCGTTCCCGAGGGTGTTTTGGAGAACTTTGCGCCCGAGGATTTCGGGCCTGCCGCTTCGAAGCGGTGGGCCGTCTTGATGTCTTCCACGGCGCGACGTTTCTTGGCTTCGTTCAGATCGGTCGTGTGAAGCGAGAACTGAATAAATTTCGAGCCGATGTTCTCGACGAGCGCGAGGGGCACACGGCGGCGGTAATACCAGGTGCCATTACGGCGGATGAGATGGTTGGTTTGAGACACGAAAAGCGTTCCTTGTGTATCAGCATTGTGTGACACAGGAAGAACGCTAAGACCTTGATCGACAAAGAAGCCAGTCGCTCCGAGGTTCGTGGAGCAAATCTGGTGCCGCCTGCGTGACTCGAACACGCGACCCCCGCATTACGAAT
>JANYBR010000155.1 GCA_025360685.1 Pseudomonadota bacterium | reverse complement strand
TTGCAGAATTTCTCTGGGTCGTTCGTACTCGTGCCGGATATACAGAATTCCGCGGCGGGTGGATTTCCAGTTTCACGCGCTCTTCTTCCCCAATGCCGACGCTGTTCGTCACGGGCTCACCGTGCGCACGCTGAAGAACGGCCATCGCGGCGCGCGCAAATTGCGGCTCGTCCGGCGTGGCGATGAATTCGGGCAGATTGCGCTTGCTTTTCTTCTCGACCTTGACTTCGCCGCGCCCGAGCTCCGCGACATGGCGCAAGCCCCGGTCGCGCAGAACCTTTTGCACTCCCTTTATCGTAAAGCCTTCACGATAAAGCAGTGCGCGGATGCCGCGCAGCAAATCGACATCTTCGGGACGGTAGTAGCGTCGGCCGCCCGCGCGCTTGACAGGCTTGATCTGCGTGAAACGACCTTCCCAGAACCGTAGAACATGCTGCGGCACGTCGAGTTCAGTCGACACTTCGCTGATCGTGCGGAAAGCTTCTGGAGATTTGACGCTGATCGCTGCGGCAGCAGATGCAAGCATTAGGCATCAATCCTTGGCGTTGGGATCTGGGGTCTGCCCGTTGATGACGGCTTTGAGCACGTGGCTCGGGCGAAACACGAGCACGCGCCGCGGCGCGATAGGAACTTCGTCGCCGGTTTTCGGGTTGCGCCCCATGCGCTGACTCTTTTGGCGCACGGCAAATGTACCGAACGAAGAAAGCTTCACCGTCTCGCCGCGCGCGAGTGCCGCACACACTTCTTCGAGCATGTCTTCGACCATCTGGGCCGACTCGTTGCGCGACAGTCCGACCGACTGGAAGACCGCCTCGGTCAGGTCGGCGCGGGTCAGCGTGTCCGTTGTCATGGGGGCGACTCCCTAAGCTTAACCGACGTTAGGGGTGCGCAAATATCGGGTCAACATCAACGGGATAGACGCCGCTGCTAAAGCGGTGGATTACCAGCGGATGAGGCTGGCCCCCCAAGTGAACCCGCCTCCCATGGCCTCCAGAAGCACCAACTGCCCCTGCTTGATTCGCCCGTCGGCCACGGCGGTGGCCAATGCGAGGGGTACCGAAGCGGCCGAGGTATTTCCATGCAGGGCGACGGTCGAAACCACGCGATCCGTCGGGATACCCAGCTTGCGTGCCGTGCCGTCCAGGATGCGCTGGTTGGCCTGATGGGGAACAAACCAGTCGATGTCTGTTATGGCGGCTCCAGCCTCCTCGACCGAGGCAACGATCGCAGCGGAGATGTTCGTCACCGCATGGCGGAAAACTTCCTTGCCCTGCATGCGCAGATGGCCGGTCGTCTGGGTCGATGACGGCCCACCGTCGACATAGAGCAGATCGTGCAGGCGTCCGTCCGAATAGAGCTTCGTGTTGAGCACGCCCCGATCCGAGCTGTTGCCCTTGCCTTGCTTGGCCTGGAGCACCACCGCGCCGGCGCCGTCACCGAACAGTACGCACGTAGCGCGGTCGCTCCAGTCCAGCAGGCGACTCATCGACTCCGCGCCGACCAACAGCACGGTCTTCGCCTGTCCGGTCTTGATGAAACTGTCGGCGACCGCCATGCCGTAGATGAAGCCCGAGCAGACAGCCTGGACGTCGAACGCCGCGCCGCGGGTCATGCCGAGCCGTGCCTGCAACGTCGTCGCGGTAGCGGGAAATGTTTCGTCTGGTGTGGTGGTCGCGACGATGACGAGATCCAGCTCATCGACGCCAATTCCGGCCTGCGTGAGAGCGCCGCGCGCCGCATGCAACGCCAGGTCCGAAGTCTTCTCGCCCTTGGCAACGATATGGCGCTGCCGGATGCCGGTGCGTTCGCGAATCCAATCGTCGCTGGTGTCGACCCGCTTGGCGAGTTCTGCATTGGTGAGGATGGTGCGCGGCAGAAACGCGCCGCAGCCCATGATTTGGGATCGGATCACGAGGCGGCCGCCTCCGGCTCGACAGAATGTATGCCGCGTCGATCGTCGATGATCTTGGCCACAACCCCTGCCCGCACCATTGCGATTGCCATGTCGAGAGCGCTGGCGAAGCCGAGCTCGTCCGTGCCGCCGTGGCTCTTCACGACCACGCCATCCAGGCCGAGGAATATCCCGCCGTTGGAGGCGCGGGGATCGAGTTTGCGGCGCAGGATATTGAGCGCACCCCCGGCAAAAAATCCGCCCAGACGCCCCAGAAAAGAGCGCCGCAACGCACTGCGCAGGAAATGCGTCACCAGCTTGGCGGTACCTTCGGCGGTCTTGAGTGCGACGTTGCCGGTAAATCCATCTGTCACGACGACGTCAACTGTTCCCTCAGCGATATCGTCGCCTTCGACGAACCCCGCAAATTCAATCGGCAGCGACGAGTTGTTGCGCAGGATGTGCGCGGCACCCTTCACCGAGTCGTTACCTTTCACATCCTCGGAGCCGACGTTCAGAATGCCAACGGTCGGCCGCTCCAAGCCCAGAATCGCGCGCGCAAAGGCCTCCCCCATCACGGCGAAATCGACCAACTGCTCGGCGGTGACCACAACATTCGCGCCCACGTCGAGGACGACGGACTGGCCGCGTTTGGTCGGCCACAATGCCGCAATCGCCGGACGTGAAATGCCTTCGAGAGTACCGAGCTGGAACATCGACATCGCCATCAACGCGCCCGTATTGCCGGCCGACACCGCGACTTCGGCTTCCTTCTTCTTCACCGACTCGATCGCGCGCCACATGCTCGTGTTGCGGCCGCGGCGAAGCGCGAGGCTGGGTTTTTCCTCCATGCGCACCCGCTCGGTGGTGTGCTGGATGGCAACCTTCTCCGCGAGCTTGCTGCGCCGCGCCAGCAGGGGTTTCAGTTCTGCCTCGTCGCCGTGAAGGATGAACCGGACTGCGGGATGGCGCAGCACGGAACGCGCGAGCGCAGCCACGACAATGGCAGGACCAGCGTCGCCGCCCATTGCATCAATCGAGACAGTCAAATCGCGGGCCACAATTGCCTCGCTGCCACGGTCCGTCTTTCAACCTTGCGCAATCAGGCTTCGGTCTTGGCCACTTCACGGCCATCATAGTGGCCGCACGCGCCGCATACATGGTGCGGGCGCTTCTGCTCGCCGCAGTTGGGGCATTCATTGTGGCCGGCCGGAGCCAGGCGATGATGCGACCGGCGCATATTGCGCCGCGAAGGTGACGTCTTTCTTTTTGGTACCGCCATCGCGGGTAACTCCTTCAAGCACGACCGACCGAATGATTCTTGCGGCCGCGCGTCAGTTTACCATTTTGCCGCAGATCGAATCGTCAGGCGCTGCGCACTGTTATGCGCGAACCTTTTGAGCGGGCGGGCAAAACAAGGGGCGGACCTAGCAGGAAATCCCTGCTGGATTCAAGCCGGGTTGGCCCCGGATTTTTGCGGGTTAGGCCTATTTCTTGAGGTTCTTCAGGACCGCGAACGGGCTTTCCGGCTTCGTGGCAGGATCGGGTGGCGCAGCGAAGGCTACCCCGGGCGCTCGTGGATAGGGGTCGATGGCCAGAACCAACTCCTCCAGCAGGGGGGCGGCGAGGTCGTAGTGCAGACTCGCGATCTCTTCGCGGACATCGTCGTCGTCCGAGACCGGGTCTACGACAACGTCTCCATCGGCCGGAAAGCGCGACGTCTCCGCAAGATGCAATTCGCGCCGTGTCCGTCGCTTTAGAACTGACCGAACAGGCTCCAGTGTAACCACACAGTCCTGGACGATTTCCGTCTGAAGTACAGCGTCGTAGGAAAAACGCGACGAAGACAACCGTCTCAGGTCAATTTTTGCTGAAAACGATTCTACCGAGCGCACCGAGCCCCAGTGGGCAAGTTGCACCAGCTCCGCTGTGTTCGCGGACACGACGACCTCGTCGCCGGCGCTGCCGAGCCGGCCGAGGTTATAGATTCGTTCGAGAGGTATAGGCTCGCTGGACATGGTCATGCCTGACGTTTTGGCGGCGGTCCAAAATCAAGCGCGCCGGACGATGGATCGCAGGCCAAAAGTCGAATTTCGGCTGCGCTGGCGTAACGGGCCACAGACAAAGCGTCAGACTGCCGGTCTGTATTGCCGCGATAGACATTGCGAAGTATCGCCGCGGCCAATGCTGTCTCACTGGCTGCTGCTTCATAGGCCTGAATTCTGCCATTGAAGGCCTCGCCCAGCTGCTTGATCTTTCGGCCCATGCCCATGTCGCCGGCGCCAAGATCGCGCAAACCCTCATCGAACCCGACAAAGATCGCATCGGATAGTGCGTGCGCCACGTCAGCCAGACCAGCCGAATGCAGACGCCTGAAGATCAGCCAGGCATGCAACGCCACCAGGTCAAATCGGCCGTCAATTGTATCGGCCACCCCAAAGTCGCAAAAAAATTCGGGCCGCCGGGATTGGGTCGTCAGCATGGTGTAAAGCGAGCGAACCAGCCGGGTCCGGTCAGAATTGCGGCGCAGGGCGTTCAGCATAAAAATTATCTCCGAAACGGTCGGTCTTGCCAGCGCGCCGCCCTGAGGCTAGCACATCGCGGCGGGTGGGATTTATCCGGTTTGAGGACGTTGTGCATGCGTAAAATGGTTCTGGCCCTCACCGCCATCTTCGTCATGGGCTGCACCCCAGTGACGAACAACAGGGGCTATCTGGCCGACCCGGCCGCCGAATCCGCCATTGGCGTCGGCAAGGACACCAAGACCAGCGTGCAGCAGCGGCTTGGGTTTCCCTCTACCGAGGCAACCTTCAACGCCGATGCCTGGTATTATATCTCGAGCATCGAGAAGGAAATTGCGTTCTTCCGACCGACCGTCCAGTCACGCGCCATTCTGGCGGTTTATTTCGACAAGGAAGGCAAGGTCACGGACGTCAAGCACTACTCGCTGCGCGACGGACACGTGGTCGCGTTCGAAACGCGAGAAACTCCGACCAAGGGCAAGGAACTCACATTCCTGCAACAACTGTTCAACGCAACGCCGGGCGTACCGCTAGGCGGCGCACAGGGCACACCAAATCCCGGTGGCGGCGGCGGTCCGCCCGGTGGAGGCGGCGGCGGAGGCGGTTATCCGTAGGACGACATTGCAAAACGCGCGGAACCTTCGTTCCGCGCGTTTTTTTCTTGACCCAAGCGCCAACCGCCTCGCGGACTAGAACAGGCGCGCCAAAGTCGCGAGCAGAAGAAGCGCGACGATGTTTGTGATCTTGATCATCGGATTGACCGCCGGACCCGCCGTATCCTTGTACGGATCGCCGACAGTGTCGCCGGTCACCGCGGCCTTGTGGGCGTCCGAGCCCTTGCCGCCATAGTGGCCGTCTTCAATGAACTTTTTCGCGTTATCCCATGCGCCACCACCGGACGTCATCGAGATGGCGACGAACAGGCCCGTCACGATGACTCCGAGAAGCATGGCTCCCAGAGCGTTGAACGCCTCGGTCTTGCCGGCAACGAAGTCGACAATCAGGAACAGCGCCACCGGCGAAAGCACCGGTAACATGGACGGGACCACCATCTCGCGGATTGCGGCCTTGGTCAGCAGATCCACCGCCCGTGCGTAGTCCGGTTTTTGCGTGCCCTTCATGATGCCAGGCATTTCCTTAAACTGCCGGCGCACCTCTTCCACCACGGCACTGGCCGCACGTCCTACGGCCGTCATTGCGATACCACCGAAAAGATATGGCAGCAGGCCGCCGATGAAGAGTCCGACCACCACCCACGGATTGGCGAGCGAGAAGTCGAGCTTCGTCGGATCAAGACCGGCAAAGAACGCGTAGGTGTCGGAATGCGCCGTGAAGTATTTCAAGTCCTCCGTATAGGCAGCGAACAGAACCAGTGCGCCAAGTCCCGCGGAACCAATGGCATAGCCCTTCGTCACGGCCTTCGTGGTGTTGCCAACGGCGTCGAGCGCATCGGTGGTCTTGCGCACATCGCCTTCGAGCCCCGCCATTTCGGCGATGCCGCCGGCATTGTCGGTGACCGGACCGAACGCGTCGAGCGCCACGATCATGCCCGCCAGGGACAGCATGGTCGACACCGCGATAGCGATTCCGAACAGCCCCGCGAGCAGGTAGGTCGCGATGATGCCAACGCAGATCACGATGGCCGGCAGCGCCGTGGATTCCATCGAAATGGCAAGACCCTGGATCACGTTGGTACCGTGACCGGTGACCGAAGCCGCCGCGATGACCCGGACCGGGCGATAGTTCGTGCCCGTGTAGTATTCGGTGATCCAGATAAGCGCGCCCGTGACGGCAAGCCCGACGACACCGCACTCAAACAGGTTGAGGCCTGTAAACTCCACACCGCCACTGGTCGTCAGCACCGTTTGCATCCCGACCAGATAATTCGTCAGCGGCCACAGGCCGATCAGCGAGAGGACACCGGTGGCGATCACGCCCTTGTAGAGCGCGCCCATGATGTTCTTACTCGGCCCCAGACGCACGAAGAACGTGCCGATGATCGACGTGACGATGCACATGCCCGCTATGGCCAGCGGGAACAGCATCAACGAGTCGCGGAGTGCGCCCTCGAAATAGATCGAGGCCAGCACCATCGTTGCAACGGTGGTTACCGCAAACGTTTCGAACAGGTCGGCGGCCATGCCCGCACAGTCGCCGACATTGTCGCCGACATTGTCGGCGATGGTGGCTGGATTGCGCGGGTCGTCTTCGGGAATTCCGGCCTCGACCTTGCCGACCATGTCGCCACCGACGTCGGCGCCCTTGGTGAAGATGCCGCCGCCCAGTCGCGCGAAGATCGAAATCAGCGAGGCACCGAACCCGAG
>JANYBR010000061.1 GCA_025360685.1 Pseudomonadota bacterium | reverse complement strand
TCGCGTGGAATCGGATGATCTGCGAAGAACCGTCCCACCAGATCGTGCCCGTTGCCGACTCCGGCCGCAGCAACATCACGCGAAGCGAGCAAGATTCGGGCATTTTCCATCGCGCCGAGTGCGAGCACGTTGATCCTGGCTTTGACGGAGAATTTGCGCCCGTTCGCGGTCGTGACGTCGAAACTTTCCAGGCTCCCGGCGTTTGCCGCAAGGCGAAGTCTCGTTGCGTTGGAGTGCAGAAACAGCTTGAGGTTCGCCACTTGCTTCAGATCATCGGCATAGCGTTCGCCGAAATGCGTCGGCAGAACGCTGTCTCGGGTCTTGCTGAACTGAAACCAACTCGTGTAGACGCCGCCGTCACCGAGCGCCAAGGGCGCGGCGGTTGCCGTCATCGCGCCGGTCGCGCTGTCATAGCTCCAGGTTCCGGCCTCCACCAACGCCTGAGCGCGTTTGAAATAGGGCTGAAGCTCCTTGATGCCGAACGGCCAGCCCGAGTAGGCAACCCATGCGCGTTTTTCGAAATCGATCGGATCCAGCGGACGGCACCATCCGCCCCAGTGATTGCTGCTACCGCCCAGGTAACGCATTCGCGATGCGTCGAGCGGCAGGTATGAAACGCCGGCCACGTTTCCCGCATAGAGCGCCTGGGTCTTGAGGTCGAAGTCCATGCCACCGCTCTCGAACAGCATGACGTTGAACGGCGTATGCGCGAGGGCGAGCGCCAAGGTGATCCCGGCCGGTCCGCCACCGATGATCGCAATATCTGGTTGAAGGATAGTGCCTGGCGGAATGGTCCGGGCGTCGATGAAAGCGCTCAATGCAAGAGTTCCGTGTGCCCGACTGCTTACGTGGGCACGCTATAGGTCCGATTGTTTGCTGTCTTGTCGCAATTGTCGCCGGATCGCAAGTCATTGGGTGGTCTGACAAATACATCATTGGCAGCGTCGAACGTCTGTCGTGCCGCGAAAGTGTCGGGAGGTCGCGCGCGCCAGTCCGTGCTACTTTTAGCGCCTACTTGGGCGCAAACCGGGGACAGACCATGAAATTCATCCTTAGCCTGACGGCATTGATCTTTTCGGCGTCCTTTGTGAGTTCGGCGCTCGCACTTCCCGGTGGAGACGTGCCGGGCAAAGCGCCCGGCGACAAAATGCACCAATTAAAACCCGGCATGCTGCGCGTGCCCACTCCGGCGCCATGGGTGAAGGTACAGCTGGATGCGGTCTGGCTTCAGGACTCGCAGTCGCACCAGACACAACCGAACGCGGCCGGGATCCTGACGGGCCCGCAAGCGTGTCCCGTGTCGCTCAGCTATCGTGCGACGATCACATCGACAGTTCCCAACCCAACTGTCGCGCTCATGCTGAGCGATGGCAGCACGGTGGCGGCGGTTCTTCCGCCTGCCGGCACACCGAGTGGAGGCTTTTACACCTTTGTATTTGGCGGCAGCGCCGACGTAACGAAAACCGATGCCAACGCGCATCCGGTCGGGCTTGTCGAACCTCTGAGCACCGTACAAGCGCACGTGCAGATTTTGACGCCGAAATCCGTTGCACCGACAAGTATTACTTCAACGCAAACGGTGACCATGGCAGGTGCGCAATGCACGAACGTTGTGTGCAGCATTCAGGGTTGCGGTTACTCGAAGTAAGGCGGTCGGAGCACTTGTCCATCGTTGGTCTGGATTCGGAGAGTGCGTGAGCGTGCTTGCAATGGCCGCTACAGGCGCTTGGCAGCGAAGGCGCGGCCTGAACCGGACTTAAGATAATTTTCGAACGATATGGCGCGAACTTCGTCCGAAAATGCGAGGTAGGTGCAGAGCCTCCAAGGCCCAAACTTGGACGTGTGCCTTACATTTCCAGCATTGTGCGATTTTACCCGAGAGCGCAGGTCGTCCGTACGACCCACATAGAAGTGGTCACCTTCAATGCTTCTCAAGATGCACACGTAGTGCATCGTCCGCCAATAAATCTTCACTCGTGCTATCGGTGACTAACCGTCGCCCGTCTTCGCTCGCCTTGCGGCGAGCTGCGCCGTGGCAGCCTTCGCCCGCTTCGCGGAGTGAGCAAGACAGAACTGTCGCAGAGTTGGCGCCTGGCCTGCCAAGCCGTAGCCCGCGAAGCGGGCGAAGGCTGGTGGAGCCAAGCGGGATCGAACCGCTGACCTCCTGCATGCCATGCAGGCGCTCTCCCAGCTGAGCTATGGCCCCATCAGAAATCGGAAGACAGGTATCGGGCATCAGATGGCCCGGGCAAACTTCCGATACCTGTAATCTGTCCTCAGTACTCCGAGCGTCAGCGTTCGTCCTTCTCGATGTCCGCATCGATGATGCCGCTGACATCGTCGTTCTCGTCTTCGTCGTCTTCCAGAAGCGAGTCGTCTTCCTCCTCGTCGTCATCCTCCACAACGATGTCCTCGATGTCGTCTTCGTCGACGACCTTCATGCCGACACCTTCGGTTTCGGTCTCTTCGACGACTTCCTCTTCCTCGTCCTCGC
>JANYBR010000512.1 GCA_025360685.1 Pseudomonadota bacterium | reverse complement strand
GGGCCCGGACTATCGCCTGCCTGGCCTGCCGCACCGCACCGGCCACGGCATCGGCCTGGACATTCACGAGGCGCCCAATCTCGTCCGCGGCGACAGGACGGAGTTGGCACCGGGAATGTGTTTTTCGAACGAGCCGATGATCGTTGTGCCGGGCGAGTTTGGCGTGCGGCTTGAGGATCACTTCCATATGTCCGACTCCGGCGCGCGCTGGTTCACCTTGCCATCGCACAGTCTCGATGAGCCGTTCGCGAATGTCCCGGAGTTCTCGTCGACCGGAGCGCGTGATGCCGGGTAGCCAGGATTTTCAGGACGATCCCGCCAACGCGTCCGTTCTGATCAATCTGAACGGCGCCCTCGTGCCGCGCGCCGAGGCAATGGTATCGGTGTTCGACGCGGGGTTCGTCGTCGGCGATGGCGTCTGGGAGGGACTGCGCCTGCACAAGGGAGCATTGCTCTTTCTCGATGCCCATCTCGAGCGCTTGTATTCCGGCGCGGCTGCGATTGCGCTCGATGTCGGCCTTGGCCGCGACGCGCTCGTCGCGGAGCTATGGCGAACACTGAAGGCCAACCGCTTCGAAGACGGCGTCCATCTGCGGGTGATGATCACGCGCGGCATAAAGACTGGCGCCAACCAGGATCCGCGCAATGCGATTGGAAAACCGACGATCGTCATCCTGGCCGAACGCAAAGTGCCCAGCCCGAATCTGACCTCGCGCGGCCTGTCTCTCGCGACGGTTTCGATCCGCTGTTCACCCGCCGAGATGTTCGACATGCGCCTGAACTCGCACAGCCGGCTTAATCTCATCCTGGCGCTTCTGGAAGCGATCAAGGTGGGCGCGGACGAGGCACTGATGCTGGACCCCAAAGGTTTCATTTCCAGCTGCAACGCCACCAACTTCTTCTTCGTCAAGGATGGAACGGTCCGCACGTCGTCCGGCGAGTTCTGCTTCAACGGAGTGACGCGCGCCAATGTCATTGAACTGTGCCGCGCGAACGCAATCGGGATCGAGTTTGGAGACTACCCGCTCGAACAAGCGCATGCGGCCAACGAAGCCTTTGTCACTGGCACCTTCGGCGGACTGACCCCGGTGCGCGAGATTGACGGACACGTGCTGCCAACCACACTTCCCGGCCCTGTCACCGCGCAGCTGCGCGCGCTCTATGAACACTTGAAGGACGCGCAGAGCGCGAAACGATGAGTTCCGCGCTCAGCGTCTGCGAAATTCAAGTGTGGGAACGAGCCGTTGGCCGCCGCATCATCAAGCCAAACGCAGCCAACGCCGCGCCAAACAGAGCGAACGTCGGCGGTTCGGGGACGGAATTGGTGGTACCGCCCGGAGCATCGCCCTCGGACAAGAATTGAATTTTCAGAACATCCCCTTGCTCGTCCTGCGTGGAGAAGAGCGTCTGGACGAGGCCATTCTCGGTGATTGGGTTGAAAGTTATTAGGTTAATCGGCGGGCCATCGTTGGAGCCGAATACCAAAACTATCGTTCTAGTGTTACCGCCCCCCAAGTTCACTTGGGAGAATTCAAGGTCATCGCTCACCAGCGTCGTGCCGGGCTCAATGATCGAGATATCGGTGATTGGAAACGAGAAGGAGCCGGTCACGAAGGCGCTGAAACTGTTCGTAATACCTTGATGGTCCGCTACGGGACCAAGGCTGGTCGTCACCGATCCATCGACCGATGTGATGAGCGTGGTGCCCAAGGGACCGTCATCAAGCAGCAGGGTAGTCGCCGTCGCGAAGGCCGGGCCACTTGCCACAAGGCACGCCATAGCGGTGACTGCTCCGGCGAAAAGCATCTTTATCCGAGATATTCTCATTTCTTTCCCTCTTGCGATTTGGTGGAGATGTGGCCGGCGATCGATCCTTACATTCGGCTCGGCGCTTGCCGCGGCCGAACAACGCGCAAGAAAAGCAAGTTGCGTGCCACTCAGAACTTTACGATGCTCAGTGGGAAAACAGACCGGTGTGTAAAATACCCTGACCATTAACCTCTGTTTTTTACGAGAGCCTGTAATCATGTCCGACACTTTGCGAGCAAAATGGCAAAACAATTGCGCTGAACAAATTTGATGGTGGGAAAACGATGAGTACGGCGCCGCTGCGCATCGCGATGTGGTCGGGCCCTCGCAACATCTCGACCGCGATGATGCGCTCGTTCGGGAACCGCATCGATGCGGCGGTGATCGACGAACCTTTTTATGCAAGTTATCTCGCCGCCACCGGTCTCAATCACCCGATGCGCGAGGAGGTGCTGCGAAGCCAGCCGACAGATTGGCGAAAAGTCGTCGCCATGCTGACGGGTCCCAGCCCGCACGGTGCGCCGATCTTCTATCAGAAGCACATGACCCATCACATGTTGCCGGGCATGGGCACCGAGTGGATGGCTGCATGCTGCAATGTGTTTCTCATCCGCAGGCCGGACGAAGTCGTTGCGTCCTACATGGACAAGCACGACGAAATTGCGCTCACCGATATCGGCGTCGTGCGGCAGGCCGAACTGTTCGATCAGGAAGCCAGCAGGCTCGGCCGCGCGCCAATCGTCATCGACGCTGCCGATGTCTCTGCGGCTCCACGAGCCACGCTCCAAGCGCTCTGCTCGGCCATCGGAATTGCGTTCAGCGAGAAGATGCTCCACTGGCCCAAGGGCCCAAGAGCAAGCGACGGTGTATGGGCGCCGGTCTGGTACGGTCAGGTCGAACAATCGACAGGGTTCGTCGCGAAGGTTCGGAGCGCACCGCCGGTTCTGTCCGATCAAATAGCTTCGATCGCCGACGCTGCGCGCCCATATTATGAAAGGCTGTCCTGCTGGAAGATCGTGGGCGCCTTGCAGTGACGGCCGGATTTCGGACAGCGCTCTCGGTCCCCACATTTCCGCCCGCACACCATTTTGTGACGCTCGAACGGCCGCAATTGACCCAAAGCGGTCATTGACCTCGGTCGCTCAATTGGTGTGTCCTGCTCGCATTCGCAGTGAGGGGCGGCTATGACAGGCGAAAATATTGCAAAGTGGATTTATGTCGCAGCGGCACCCGCAGCCGCGCTGCTGATTGCAATGGTGGCGTTTGCCGCTGACAAACCGCCGCCTGCGAACCGGGCGGATCAATATTCCGGTAAGTACTTCAAGGCGGAAGAGACCGTCACCGCGGGTTCGGTGAACGGGGTTTCCTACGAGGCGATTGCCGGTACCCTCGTCGTGCACCCCGACGATTGGAACGACGCCGCACAAAATGGCGGTGCGAAGAATCCCGAAGCGAAGGGCGATGAGTCCTCTCCCGAGGCATCCATGTTCTTCGTCTACTACGCCAAGCGCGGCGCGGCGGCGGAGCAACGGCCGATCACCTTCCTGTACAATGGCGGCCCCGGCTCGTCGACGGTGTGGCTGCATATGGGCGCGTTCGGCCCCAAGCGCGTTGTTACGGCAGACGACACGCACACAGCCTCGGCGCCCTACCGGTTGATCGATAACGCCTCGACTCTGCTCGATGCCAGCGATCTCGTTTTCATCGATGCGCCGGGCACGGGTTTCAGCCGCATCGCAGGCAAGGATAAGGAGAAGGCGTTCTACGGTGTCGACGTCGACGCCAAAGCCTTCGCCAATTTCATTAAACAGTTCCTCGCCAAGTATAGTCGCTGGAATTCACCGAAATATTTGTTCGGCGAGAGTTACGGCACTCCGCGTTCGGCGTTGGTGGCCAACTATCTGGAGTCCAATGACAGCGTCGACCTCAACGGCGTCATCCTGCTGTCGCAGATCTTGAACTTCGACCTGTCGGTGGACGGCGCGGAAGCCAATCCGGGAATCGATCTGCCCTATGAGTTGGCGCTGCCGACCTACGCCGCATCGGCGTGGTATCACCACAAGCTTTCCGGCAAGCCGCCGGCGGAGCTGGTTCCATTTGTGCAATCGGTCGAACGTTTTGCGATGAGCGACTATGCATCCGCGCTGTCCGCGGGGCTTGGCCTGTCGCCGCAACGGCGCTCTTATATTGCGGGCAAGCTGCACGAATACACCGGCTTGCCGCTGGCCTACATTCTCAAGGCAAATTTGCGCATCGAGGGCGGTGAGTTCGAAAAGAACCTCCAGGATGACAGCGGCCTGACCACAGGGCGTCTCGATACGCGCTTCTCCGGTCCCTCGCTTGATCCGCTGAGCAAGGAGTCGGACTACGATCCGCAATCGGCGGCGATCAGCTCGGCCTATGTCTCCGCATTTAACGACTATGTTCGGTCCAAGCTTAATTACGGCCAGGGCAAACGCTTCCTGCCCGAGATCGACGTCTTCAAGTCATGGGAATTCAAGCACCAGCCGCCGGGAGTTCCATTCCCGCTGCCGAGTGCGCCCAACGTGATGCCCGATCTGGCAACGGCGATGAAGCAGAACCCGAACCTGAAAGTAATGGTCAATGGCGGCTATTACGATCTGGCGACGCCGTATTACGAGGGCTGGTATGAAATGCATCACCTGCCGATTCCGCTAAGTCTGCAGAACAACATCACCTATCACTACTTTCCGTCGGGCCACATGGTTTATGCGCATGAGGACTCGCTGAAGGCGCTGCACGACGCCGTGGCGGACTTCATCCGCCAGACTGACAACGTGAAGTAGGGCTGGCGAACCAAGCCCGATTTGAACCAGCGGTCCCCCAGCTGACGACGAGCGCGAGATCGTGCCGATGCAGGTCCATTGGGTCGATGAATGAACTCGCGGCGAGTTACGACATCCGGTGCAAGGCGCACAGCTTGTTGCCGTCCGGATCGCGCAGATAGGCGAGATAGAGCTTTCCCATGCCGCCTTGGCGCACGCCGGGCGGATCTTCGCAGCTGGTTCCGCCATTGGCCACACCGGCCGCGTGCCACGCGTCGGCTTGTTCCGTTGAGCTGCAGGCAAAACCGATGGTGCCGCCATTGCCGACCGTGGCCGGTTGGCCGTCGATCGGTTTCGATACTGAAAACACGCCCGTCGGAGTCCGATAGAAAATGCGGTGCCCATCGACAAATGCCGGTGCCACGCCCAGCGTACCCAGCACCTTGTCATAGAACGTCTTGGCTTTTTCCAAGTCGTTGGTCCCGATCATGATATGCGAAAACATAGTGCAATTCCTTCCGTTTCCGATACGAGGCTCGGGCTCGTCTTGCGTGCTGATGCGGCGGCTTGGTCGAACCAATGCGCGTGACGGTAGCCGAGAGCCATCAGCGTGGCTAGGCGCCGACATAGTTTCTGAAGCGCGCGCGAATGTCAGTACACGCCAGGCACAATGCGGTAAGGCACCCTTTCGACATAGGCGGTCCACAGCGCTCCGTACTTTCGTGCACAGCGCCGGTCGTCGTCGATCTGCCGCGGAACGAGCAATGCCACGTAAAAGAGAGGGTAGAGCCATGGCGCGAGGTGATCCGGATGACCGAGCGCCAGCGTAAGCCCGATCGCCATCGAAAACTCTCCCAGATAGTTCACATGACGCGCGACGCCCCAGAAGCCGCTGACGAGGAGTTTCTGATCGCCGTCAGTCAACGCCTTGGGAATGAAGAGACCGAGGAACTTCGCGTGGGGATCGCGCTTAAACAGGTATTTCTGCATGTTCGCGCCACGCGCCAGCAACCAGCCGGAAAAGAAGAGTATCGCCGCGAACGCGAGCGTCGCGACCGGTGTGTGGGGGTTGGGCATGTCCGCAACCGACCAAAGTCCGATCCCGTAGAAGTAGGGATAGAACACGAGGCATCCCCACCCCAGCTTGAAGCCCACGCGTTCGGCGAAGAAGTCGTATGTGTAGAGATGCACACGTTCGAAGAAGAGGTACTCGCACAAGAAGAACGTGAAGAGCCCGACATAAAGTGCAACTCCCGGCGAGGGGTCTTCGGGAAACGTCAGGCGGTGATGCATCGCGAACGAGTAGAGATTGAGGCCCAGCATCGTGGCACCAACCAGGTACAGCCACATTTTTGCGTCGACGCGTCCGGCCAGCCATTGCGGATTTTCGACACGACCAAGGAAAAAGTCTGCGAGCAGTCCATTCGCGCCGCGTGCTGCGGGTAGAACGACGCCAAGCGTGAATAGAAGTCCCAGAACGCAGGCGCCGGAGAGTCCTTCCCAGCGCGTGGCCCAGAAGAAATCCCATGCCAGCCATCCCGACGAACAAGCGAACAGCCAAAGTGCGACCGTAGTCACATAAACAATCATGCCATTCAGGCGATAGCGATAGGGCTTCTGCGTCGCGGGATCGGTAACGTAACCGTCAACAGTTCGCGCCGGTAGCACCAGATGCAGAAGCGTGATCACCCCATAGACACAGGCAGGCGCCAGGAAGCCCGCGAGAGTCACGAAAGCTCCTTCGTCGAACGGGCCATGATGGCGACTGCCGCGCGCCGCGGGAGCAGGCGGCCAAGCGTGAACCGCGCCAGCCGGTTGACAGCGCCAGGCACGACGCTCGCGCCACGACCCAGCGCGTTGAGCGTCTCTTCCACCACCGCGTCGGCATCCAGCAATCCCGGCGCATCGCCGTCCACCGTCTTCGCATAGGCTGGCGTGCGGATCGCGCCGGCGCAGGAGACCACGACGTCGACGCCCTGCGGCCTCAATTCGCTCCACAGGCTTTCGCCAAGCACGATGTTGAAGGCTTTGGATGCGGCGTAGGCGGCGATGCGCGGTGCGCCCTGAAACCCCGCCAGCGAGGACATCAGCACTATGCCGCCATGGCCACGCGCTACCATTTTTGGTGCCAGCGTCCGCGTGAAGATCAACGGGCCACGCACGTTCACGTCGACGACATTAAGGAGTTCGTCGATCGATTGGCCGACCAGAACACCGACAGGCGCATACGCCGCATTGTACACGGCAAGCCCAACGTCGAGATCCGATGTCAGCGCTTTGAGTGCGCGCGGCAGGTCCGACCGTGCCATATCGCAGACTTCGGTGCGGACCTCAGTTTTGCTGCTCGCGCGCAGGCGCTCGGCAACACTGCGAAGCAGCTCCGCCCGGCGCGCGAGGAGCAGCAAGTGCATACCGCGCGCAGCGAGCGCGGTGGCGAAGGCCGCGCCGAGGCCCTCGGACGCTCCGGCGATGACCGCCCAGGGACCGTATTTCGCCAGGAATGACGGCGACATGGGCTCGCTTTCTCCAGGGACGTCGATGGGTACTCGAAGAACCGGGCTATTTTCACCAGGCCCCCGCTACGCTTGTACGTGGATCAAGTTGCGCGAGACAAGCTGGGCGGCCCTTCTCGGGCTTGATTTGGACGTGACCGTTGAGACGAGGGCGCCAGGATTGCGGACATTGCTGGTGGTACAATTCTCATCGACCGCTCCGGCGAGCTGGCGGTTGACACTGACCCCGGCCCGACATTCATATCAGCCGTCGGTCGACCGGAGCCCGCATACTTGTCTGACTCCAACTCAGAACCGGTTGGGACGCTGGCCACTGCTCTGGCGCATGCCGCGCGCCTGCTCGCGACAAAACCCGCGCTTGCTGAGGCGCAGGCCCACGAGATTTTGAATGTCGTGCCCAAGCAGCCGAATGCGCTGCTGATACTCGCCAAAGCGCGTCACTTGCAGGGCGACGCAGCCGGTGCGATCGCAATCTTAGAGCCCTTGGCGAGGGCGGCGCCGAAGTTGGCAGCACCACAATACGAGCTCGGGCTGGCGTTGGCGGACTCGGGCGAGCTCGCGGGTGCCATCGCCGCATATAGACGGGCGGTCCGCCTGGAGCCCGGGCACCCCGGCGCGTGGCGCGCGCTTGGCGACGTCTTGACGCTCGCCGAGGATCACAGTGGCGCAGACGAAGCCTATGCCCGGCAGATCAAGGCATCGGTCAACGATCCTCAGTTGCTTCAGGCAGCTGCAGCGCTCTGTGACAACCGACTTGCCGTTGCCGAGAGCATTCTTCGCACATTTCTCAAGAGCCATCCGACTGACGTTTCGGCGATCCGCATGCTGGCGGAGACCGGTGCCCGATTGGGCCGTCTCGAGGACGCCGAAAACCTTCTGGCGCGCTGTCTCGAACTTGCGCCCAGCTTCGCGACTGCTCGCCACCATTACGCGATCATCCTTCACAGGCAGACGAAATCGCGCGAGGCTCTGGAGCAGATCGAAATTCTTCTGCGTGGGGATGCGAAAAATCCGAACTATCGTGCTCTCAAGGCGGCGATCCTGGTTCGAGTCGGCGACTATGATCAGGCCATCGACTGCTACGAAACCCTTCTCAAGAAACATTCGCGCCAACCCAAATCCTGGATGAGCTACGGCCACGCGCTCAAGACGGTTGGCCGCCAGGAGGAGAGCGTCGCCGCCTATCGCAAAAGCATTGCTCTTCTGCCAAGCCTTGGCGAAGCGTGGTGGAGCCTTGCGAACCTCAAGACCGTTCGCTTCGAGTCCACCGACATCGCTGCCATGTGCGCCCAATTGGCCCGGACCGATCTTGACGACGAGAGTCGCTTTCATCTGCACTTCGCGCTCGGCAAGGCTTTGGAGGATGCCGACGCGTACGCCGAATCCTTCATTCACTACGAGAAGGCAAACACGCTCCGCCGCGCCACAATTCAGTACAGCGCGGACGATACGACCGAGCTGATGCGCCGCTCCAAGGCGCTGTTCACGGCAAGGTTTTTCGATGAGCACAAGTCGAGTGGCTGCATGGCGCGCGATCCAATATTCGTCGTCGGCCTGCCGCGCGCCGGGTCGACTCTGGTCGAACAGATTCTTTCGAGCCACTCGGCGATCGAGGGCACGATGGAATTGCCGGACATTCTTTCGATCGCCCGGCGGCTCGGAGGCAAACGGAAAAAATTTCCCGAGTCCGACTATCCCCAGATTCTAAGCGGACTCACGAGCGTTGAGCTTCAATCCCTTGGTACCGAATATCTGGAGCGGGCCAGTGTCCAAAGAAGGCTGGGCCGACCGTTCTTCGTCGACAAGATGCCGAACAATTTTCAGCACATCGGCCTCATCCATTTGATTTTGCCGAA
>JANYBR010000447.1 GCA_025360685.1 Pseudomonadota bacterium | reverse complement strand
ATCGGCATGATCGCCATACCGCCCTCGCAAACGTCCTCAACGACCGGAAGGTTGCCCCGTTGAGCATAGCTGTTGTAGCCGTCGATATCGCCACCGAACACAAGCCCCCCCTTGTCCGATTGACTGACATAGAAATGCCCTCCTCCGAAGGTGATGACGCCGGGAAGAACTGGTTTCAGCGCTTCCGTCACAAAAGCCTGGAGGACATGGCTTTCAATTGGCAGGCGCAGCCCCGCCATCGCGGCGACACGAGAGCTGTTACCGGCGACGGCAATGCCTACCTTCTTGGCGCTAATGACGCCGCGATTGGTCTCGACACCAGCCACGCGGCCATCGGGCGCCCGCGTGAAACCTGTCATCTCGCAGTTCTGAATGATATCGACGCCGCGATCCGATGCGGCGCGCGCGTAACCCCAAACCACGGCGTCGTGGCGCGCCGTTCCACCGCGCCGCTGCAACAATCCGCCTTGAATCGGAAATCGAGCATTGTCGAAGTTCAGGAACGGCGCGATCTTTCGTACGCCATCCTGATCGAGCAGTTCGGCATCGACGCCGTGCAGGCGCATCGCATTGCCGCGCCTTGCAAACGCGTCGCGTTGACCATCGCTATGATAGAGGTTGAGCACGCCCCGCTGGCTGATCATCGTATTGTAGTTGAGATCCTGCTCCAGCCCTTCCCACAGCTTCATCGACCATTCATAGAACGGGACATTGCCGTCGAGGCAGTAATTGGAGCGGACGATGGTGGTGTTGCGCCCGGCGTTGCCGCCGCCGATCCAGTCTTTCTCGATCACCGCAACGTTGCTGATACCGTGGACCTTGGCGAGATAATACGCGGTCGCCAGCCCATGTCCCCCGCCGCCGACGATCACAACATCATAGGGACCGTTCGGCGACGCATCACGCCACGTCGGCTTCCAGTTCCGGTGACCGGAGAGCGCCGCTTGTGCCAGACTGAAGATTGAATACCGCATCGCAATATCGAGCCGCCTGCCATTCTGTGCCGCACTTGATCATCGCCATATTGATCGCTATTCGAAGTGCGGACATGACAAGAAACGACGATTACATGCCTCGCAGCGCCAAAACCGGCGAGGTTTCGCGCGCGACTGAGCGCCCGGCGCCTACCCAGATTGGTTTTCTGCTGATCGACGGCTTCGCGTTGATGTCCTACGCGTCGGTGGCCGAACCCTTTCGCGCCGCCAATGTTCTGTCAGGCCGCCAGCTCTATGAATGGCGTCACATTTCGACAAGTGGCGCCATGATCCGCGCATCGAACGGCGCGCAGCTCGGCGCCGATGCCAAAGCAGGCGACGAACTCGCGCTCGACCTGCTTCTCGTCTGCGCCGCAGGAAACCCCGCTGGATTCGACGATTCGGCGACACTCGCCTGGTTGCGCTATGTCGCTTCGCGCGGCGTGCGGATCGGCGGGGTTTCCGGCGGCCCTTATATTCTCGCTCGCGCGGGCCTGCTCGACGGTTATCGTTGCACGATCCACTGGGAGCATCGCGCAGCCTTCATCGAAGCCTTTCCAAAACTGCTCGTTCAGCACGGGCTCTATGTCATCGACCGCGAACGGCTGACTTGCGCAGGAGGAACCGCCGGTCTCGATCTCGCCATTGAACTGATCGCCGCCGATCATGGCCCAGCGCTGGCGACGATGGTGGGCGACTGGTATCTGCGGACGCAGCTCCGTAACGCCGGCGCAACGCAGCGAATGTCTTTGCGTGAGCGCTACAACGTTAACAACGAAAAGATATTGGGCGCTTTGGTGCTTATGGAAGCCAATCCCGAAGAGCCACTCGACCGCGCCCTGCTCGCGCGCCAGACTGGCGTTTCGGTCCGACAGCTCGAACGCCTCTTTGCAAACCACCTCGGCGCAACAATCGGCAGTTCCTATCTCAATATCCGGCTGGCCCGGGCGATGACGCTGCTCAAGGAGACCAGTCTCACGACGATGGACGTCGCGGTGGCTTGCGGCTTTGTCAGCACTAGCCATTTCTCGCGGGCATTCAAGCGCCGCTACGGCTCGCCACCCAGCAGTTTGCGAAGAATGTTGGGGCCGGATGGCAGGGACACGTAGCATATTCACCCAATTCCATATCCAACATTACGCGAATAAATGGGGTCATTAAATCGTCTCTTTTGCATATCAAATTCGATTGATGGCGCGAAAGAAGCCGATAAAGACCGTCGCCGACCTGGCGGTTTTCCTCCGCAAACGTCGAAAATCGACGGCTCGAAAATTTCGGAACGCCTCAAAATCGATTGTTTCCGTTCAACGCGCCGGTCAGCGTTTTGCCGCGGCCATCGCCCCAAGGCCTGGAGCGAATTCGCTAACCTTGCTTCGGAACACTCCAGACCTGGATGTTTTGACCATCGAAGAGTTCGAGAAGATTAAGTCGTCTCGGCGAAAACTATCTCAGAGACAGAACGCGCAACGCTCCTCCAAACCGGTTCATGCTATTGGGCCGAAGATTCCGCATAATGTTCCACACGCCGTCGCGATATGGTTGCCGCGCACGGTGGTGGGTTTTGCCGGCGATTTTTTGCGAACGCGGCTGAAAAAAGGTCGCGCATCAATGAAGATCCTTTGGCGGGAACTCTTAATCGCGTTTCAGTCAATCGATCCTTCCGCGCGATTTTGCGGCGCGGGTAGGGCTGAATTCATCCAGCTAACCATTAATGGACGGCAAGAACGATTTAGCTGGTCGTCATTTGAGCGGGTAATGCGCGCGGTAAAGTTACCTGCCGCCACTCTTGGCCAATTGGCTAAGTTGTAGGCGTCAGCCGTACCAAAACGGCGTTGGCTACCACGGAAAATCCCTGTTTCACAAATTCGAATTTTGTCATCAGTGAGAAGCTCCATAAAACAGGAGCAATCTCATGATGCGGCCAAAACCCAACGCGATTTTCAACCAAATCGACAAAATCGAGCGCGTCCCGCTCAAGGCGCTGAAATCACCGCCTAAAATGCTTCGCGCCTACACCAAGGTGCATATTCGCAGCGTGTCACGTTGCATCGAGCAATTTGGCTTTCTTTGCCCTCCCCTTGTCGATGGTGAAGGGACAATAATCGCTGGCTTGATGTGGTTTCTCGCCGCTCAATCGTTGGAGCTGCCTGATATTCCGGTTGTGCGAGTTGAACATCAGCCGAAGAGCGCCTCGCCTACCAAATTGCCGAGCAGCGATTGGCCGAGCTTACACCGTGGGATGACAACAATCTGGGCGAAGCGCTAAAAGAACTCAGCGAGCATGAGCTAGACTTCGGGCTTGATATCACCGGGTTCTCCCTGACTGAGATTGATCTTCGTATCGAAGCTGTCCCCAATAGACCATATGGGTCGAATGCCGAAGAGATCCCGCCAGACAGACCGGCAAAACCCGTTACCCGGCTCCAAGACCTCTGGCTCGCCGGGCCTCATCGCATGCTCTGCGGATCGGCTTTAGATAGCCAGTGTTGGCTGGACCTCATGGACGGCTGCTCCGCAAGCCTTGTCTTCACGGACCCTCCGTATAACGTCCGCGTGAATGGACATGTGGGCGGCAAGGGGCAGATCAAGCACCGAGAATTCGCAATGGCGTCGGGCGAAATGTCCTCAAGGGAATTTCGCCACTTTCTAGCAGACGTCAGCCGCGCTCTTAAGCAGCACTCGAAAGACGGATCGCTGCACTATTTTTGCATCGATTGGCGGCACGTAGGTGAGCTACTTGGCGCTGGTTTTGATGTGTATCAGAAACTCATCAACATCTGCGTCTGGGTCAAAGCCAATGGCGGCATGGGATCATTCTATCGCAGCAGGCACGAACTTGTTCTGATTTTTCGGAACGGATCCAAAACTCATCGCAATAACATTGAACTCGGTCGCCACGGTCGCAACCGATCCAACGTTTGGGAGTATGCCGGCGGGAACAGCTTTTCCGGCAGAACGACCGACGAAGGCAACCTCTTGCAACTTCATCCCACCGTAAAACCGGTACAAATGGTTGCGGACGCTATTCTCGATTCTACGGCACGCAACGACATTGTTGTCGATTGTTTCCTTGGCAGTGGCTCGACGTTGCTTGCCGCCGAACGCGTCGGCCGCTGGCTATATGGCTTGGAAATCGACCCCGGCTATATCGATGTTTGCATCATTAGGTGGCAGCGGCACACTGGTCAGGAAGCCACGTTGGCGTCGAACGGCAAGACTTTTGCCGACGTTGCAGCTGAACGGGAGGCCGGCTGATGCGTACCAAAAAAGGCAGCTACGAGGTC
>JANYBR010000421.1 GCA_025360685.1 Pseudomonadota bacterium | reverse complement strand
GCAAGTTTGGACCCCACGCATCCGCGCGCATCGGATGCGTGCGGCCGCTTTCGTCCAGCGATAGCGCACGCCCAACATTCATCTATGCACCATCGCCGACTTTGTCGACCTGGCCAAAGACGCGGGCGCCACGATCGAGCGTGCGCTATCGCTGGACGAAAGCGGCCGCACGCATCCGATGCGCGCGGATGCGTGGGGTCCAAACTTGCTGGCAAACGGCGCGATCTTTCTGCTCAAGGGCGCCGAAGAAAGACCCGGCCGGGTCTAGACCTGCGTCAGCAGTTCCAGTGCTCTCTTGTAGTGCGCAATGCCCAGCTTGTAGTAGCCCTTGATGCAGGCATCCGCCGCGTCGCGGCGCTCGACTTTCACCGCGTCGAGGTTCGGCGATTGCGCATTCGTCTGCATCGCGGCCCTAACTTGGTTGGACATTTGCACGCAGTCGGACCATTCGTTGCCTGCCAAGGCAGCTGTGGTACCGAATATCAGACATAGTGCAGCGGCCGAGATAGCCGTTCTTCCCAAATTCATAGTGTCCTCCTGGTTGACGCCGGTCCCGCCCGGCGCATCTGGAGTTAGGATGCAATGCGCAATTTGAAAGGACGCGGTGATCACCGTTTCGTGCGCTTGCTTCCATGTCCGTAATGCAGGACTCGCACAGCGGCGCGAATGCTCGAATTTGTTCGCGACGCGTGCCCGGCGAGTCGAGCGCGCATAGCCGCCCTGCAAATTCATCGCACGCATGACAGTAGAGAAAATCGAAACTAGTGCCGCGGCTGCGATGACGCCGGAATCATTTTCACGCAGACGTTACAATTCAGAGTGTCTCGTGCAGCGCGGCCGGCGCATCGCGCATGGGTGACCAGCGTCTGGCGCCTCTTCCGGTGATCGCCGGCGTCGCGCCATAGAGCGACTTGCCTGCCTCGACCAGATGGACGCCGGAAAGACCCGGCATAAGCCGCCGCAGTATCCGCTCCCACGCGTTTCCCGTTCGCACCAGTCTGCGGCCGCGCAAGGGTGGAAGGTATAAGGCGCGGTCCCAGCGCAGCGGTTCGAACAATGCGCCGCGCAACAGGCGATCGAGCTCGCCGCGGCTGAATGGCCTGCCCACCGCGAAGGGCGAGCGTTCGAGCTGCGCCCACAAGCTCGCCCGGTTGGGCACAACCAGAAGCAGCCGCCCCTCCGGCGCGAGCACGCGCCACAGCTGGCGCAACAGGGGCCGCGTCGCGTCGGCGCCTTCCAGGCCGTGTACGACCAAGACGCGATGGAAGAACGCGTCCGGAAACGGCAGCGCATCTTCGTCCCCCAGCACGGTAAGCGGCCGGCCCGACGGCCATGCCACTACACCCTGTTGCGCCGGCATCAGCGCGACAACTCGTTCCGCATCTGCGAGATAAGGTCTGAGATACGGCACGGCAAAGCCATAACCCAACAGGCAGTCGCCTCTCGCGGCGGGCCACACAACCCGCACCTGGCGCGAGATCATGCGCCGTGCCAACTGCCCGATTGGCGACTCGTAGAAGTCCGCAAGGTCGGCGGCGTCGAGCTGCATGGCTCCTGCGTAGCGCGACGCTGCGTCCGGTACAACGCACACTCCCACGCTGCTAGGGTCGGTCAATCCGCGAAAGGACCAGTTTATGGCCGCCCTTGAGATCGAACTCGTCCCCTGCCTGAAGGACAATTACGCCTATCTTGTCCACGATCCCGATGCCGGATTGACCGCCGTGGTCGATCCATCCGAGCCCGATCCGGTCAGGAAGGCCCTGGCGGCGCGCCGCTGGAAGCTGACCCATATCCTCAACACGCATCACCATTTCGATCACACCGGCGGCAACATTCCGCTCAAGGAAATGTACGGGGCCACAATCGTCGGACCGGGCAAGGATCGCGACCGCATTCCCGGCATCGACGTGGGAGTCGATGAGACGACAGGATGGAAATTCGGCGCACGCCCGGTGCGCGTGCTGGAGATCCCGGCCCATACGCGGGCGCACATCGCCTTTGTGACCGACGACGCCGCCTTCACGGGGGACACTCTATTCGCGATGGGCTGCGGGCGGCTGTTCGAAGGCACGCCAGCGATGATGTGGAAGAGCCTGTCCAAACTGATGCAGCTGCCCGACGCGACGCGCATCTTCTGCGGCCACGAATACACGCTGAACAACGGCCGCTTCGCGCAGACGCTCGAGCCGAAAAATCCGGACCTGACAGCGCGGATGCGCGATGTGGAAGCCGCGCGCGCGCGCAATGCGCCGACGATCCCCTCAACTCTCGGCCTTGAGAAAAAAACCAATCCGTTCCTGCGTCCCGACTCGGCAGCGATCCGCAGCTCTCTGGGACTCGCGCAATCGGGCGACGTCGAAGTGTTCGCTGAAATGCGCAAGCGCAAGGATTCGTTTTAGGTACTGGCGATTGCGGCCGTCGGTCAATCGCAACGAAACTACTTGTCGGCGTCGTCGCCGTCATCCGGTTTATTCTTGTCTTTATCTCGATCTTTGTCGCTGTCAGAGCTGCCGCTGACCGTGTCGGCCACACCACCGACGACGTCTCCCGCCACATCAACCGTCGTCGTGACGACCGTCGTCGCCGCGCTGACGCCCGCGCCGGCAACTTCGGCCACCGCGCATCCCGCCAGAGACAACCCCCCCAAGCCGATCACACCCATCGTCAAAATTGCGCGCATCGCAAGTCCCTTCGTGAGGCGCCTATGATTGCATGCGGCGCCGCGAGGTTCCACACGGCCGGGCGCCTCTATCCGCCAGGAAAGCGGTGCGCTCCGGCACTCATTGCGTAAATGTAACCGTCATTGTTGCCAAAATAGAGAACGCCGTCCTCAATCCACGGCGAGGAAAGAATGCGGTCTTCCGTCAGTGTGTAGCCGGTGACCTCTCCGCTCGCCGATTTCAAGGCAAAGACCGTTCCGCCCAGCGAGGCGATATAGACGCGCTCGCCCGCGACAATCGGAGAGGAAAAAATCAGATTGTCGAGCGGCGTGTTCCACAATGGCTTTCCCGTCTTCGCATCAAAGGCGAAGAGCGCGCGCCCGTCGGCGCTGCCGGTATAGACGCGGCCTTCGCTGACCGCTGGTGTCGACGGCACCCAGGAGTTTTTCACGGACTGGTGCCAGGCTTCCCTGCCCGATGTCGCATCGATGGCATTGAGATTGAAATCGCGCGCGCCGAAATAGACGAGGCCGTTGCTCAGCGTCGGCGAGGACTGGATGCTGCCGGCGGGAAATACCGGTGTGCCGAGGGTATGAAACGACCAGCGCAATTTTCCGGTGCGCATATCCAGCGCAACCATCTGCCCGTCGAAACTGCCGGCATAGACGGTCTTGCCATCGGTCGCCGGCGAGGAGCGGACCCGTCCGCGCGTGGCGAAGCTCCACGCAACCTCGCCGCTGCGTGCGTCGAGCGCGTAAATCCTGCCATCGCCGCTGCCGACAAAGACCCGTCCTTTGAAGACGAGCGGCGAGGACGTCCAATAGTCCCAATCCTGCACTATGTTGAATCCCGCCATCGCGTCGAACGGCAGGTCGGGACCGGTCGCGCGAATCCAGGACAGCGAGCCGTCTGTCGCCTTCAACGCATAGAGCGTGTTCGCGCCCGACATGAAATAGACGCGTCCGTCCGCCACCGCCGCAGTCGATGTGATCGGCGCATCGGCGGCGAATTTCCACTCCAACGCGCCGGACTTCGCATCGAGAGCGTAGAAGTTGCCGTTCTTCGCACCGGCATAGAGCACGCCGCCGGCGAGCACGGGCGACGCCACGACCATGTGACCGGCATTGAAGCGCCAGAGCTGCTTGAAGAATCCGTCAGGCCCGGGTCCTGCGAAGACGCCGGCATGGTCCGGTCCGCCGTGAAATTCCGCGACGGCCGCGGCCGGCGCAGTTTGCACGACCGCCGCTGCGAGAAGTGCGCCCAGCACAAGCGAGTGCAGTCTGTTCATGATGTTTCCCGGCAAACGCTGCGCAGACTATCGGCTTGGCGAATGCAACAGTGTCACAGCCGCGTGATCCGAGGCGTCCGGCGCGATGGAGGAAATCGCGTCGGCGCGCTAGTCTGGCGCACCATGGGGGGACAGATGCACACAATCGAAAGTTTGCCGTTACTCGATCTGAGGTTCGGTGGCATGAGCGTGGAGCTGACCATGCTCGCCATCGCGTCGGTTCTGGGACTGCTTCAGCTTCTGATCGCGGCGCGTACCGGCAACAGCCAGCGCGGCGTGCGCTGGAACGTCGGTGCGCGCGACGAAGCGCCGCCGCCGGTCGGCAAGGTGGCGGGCCGGCTGGAACGCGCCTTTCGCAATTTCATGGAGACGTTTGCGTTCTTCGCGGTGGCGGTAATTCTGTGCGCTCTGGCCGCGCGGCATAATTGGGCGACCATCTGGGGGGCGCAGACGTATGTCGCGGCACGGATCCTCTATCTGCCGCTCTACGCATTTGGTGTCCCGGTGCTGCGTACGCTGATCTGGCTGTTGGCGACGGTTTCGATTCTACTGATGTATGTGGCCTTGTTCTATCCGGCGCTCTGAAGTACGGGCCCTCGTCCTTCGACAGGCTCAGGATCAAGGGCTCAGGCTGAAGGCCGAGAAAAGTCCTCATCCTGAGCTTGCCAAAGAATGGATGGCAGCGACTGTTTTGAACCAACTCCGATCTACAGTTCCACAAACAGTTTCTCCGCTTCCGCCCAGTTCGCCACGATGCGTTCGGCGCCGGCTTCGCTGAGTCTCGCCGTCAGGCGGTCCGTCATGTGGCCGCCGCCGCCGAAGCCCCACACGCGCATGCCGGCGGCGCGTCCGGCGAGCACGCCGTTCACGCTGTCTTCGATGACCAGGCATTGCGCCCGAGGAACGGCGAGTGCATCGGCCGCGTGCCAGAAAAGGTCGGGCGCGGGCTTGGCATGCGTTACGTGTTCGGCGGAGTATATGTGCGGCGCGAAGTGATCCCACAACCCCGTCCGTCTCAGCTTGAAGTCTAGGCCGCGCTTGGTGCTGGAACTGGCGACGGCCTTGGCATGTCGTACGACGGACACGGCGCGCGCGGCGCCTGGAACTTCGGCGACGCGTTCTTCGATGGCCTTGCGCATGCCTTGGTTAATGCGACTGCGAATTTCGTCGATGATCGAGCGGCCGAGGCGCGCCTGTCCGTCGGCTTCGAGCGCGGCGTAGAAGGTCGGATCGCTCATGCCCATGAAACGCGCGGTGAATTCGTGGCGATCGTAATGCAGACCGATGGAATCGAGAATCTCGGTCTCGACTTCATGCGCGATGATCTCGCTGTCCACGAGAACGCCGTCGCAATCGAAGATCACCGCCGAAATCATGCGTCCGGATAGTCGATTCGGACGCGTCGCGCCAGACACGAATGACTTCGAATTCTAACGGACGAACTCGAACGATACGGCCGAGAAGTGCAGCACGGCGGCCACCAGCACGAAGCCGTGCCAGATCACCTTGTGATAGGGGATGCGCTCGATCAGATAGAACGCCACGCCGGCGGAGTAGACGAGCCCGCCCGCCACCAGCAACCAGAAATCGGCGGCGCTCATGGACTCGTGCAGCGGCTGGATCACAAACACGATCAGCCAGCCCATGGCGAGATAGAGCGCGATGCTGAGAAACTCGAAGCGCCGCGGGAACAGCACCTTCATGGTCACGCCGAACGTCGCACTGAGCCAGATCGCCCACAGGATGAACGTGCCGTAGGGCGCACCGAGCCGGTTCATCGCGAACGGCGTGTAGGTCGCCGCGATCATGATGAAGATGGCGGCATGATCGAGCCGGCGCAGGAACGCCTTGGATGAACCGTGCGGCGCCAGATTGTAGGCGGCCGAGGCGCAGATCATTGCCAGCAGGCCGGCGCAATAGATGAAAACGCTGATCGCGACCGAGAGGCCGGTGACATGCCACAGCAGCCACAGGCTCGCATTGATCGCGAACAGTACGCCCAGCACATGCACCATCGTGTCGGCGCGATGCTCCAGATCGGAATAGATCCGTTCGGCTCGTTGTACGATCGTCATGGCTTCAGCATCGGGCATCTTCTGTATATGGCGTTCCAGGATGGCGGCGTCCATGGGCACAGGATCAATCATCGCGCCGGGTTATTACCCAAAGGATAAACCGCGGAAATCATGGACATTCCGCCTTGGATGGGGCGCAGCTTGTGCTTGATAAATGTCGGCGAGACGACAATTGCGCTAAGTTCCGGGTGGAGGGACGACCGCAATGAACGAAGACGACCTGCCGCCGAAACCCGCGAATGACGCGCTGGACGACACCAGTTTTGCCGGAGGTCTGGGCGTGACCTTTGCCGGTCTGGTGTGGATTGCGATCTTCGCTGCGATCGGGGGCCTTGTATTGTGGGGCGCGATGCACTGGCTGGGCTGAGCCGTGCCATCGCCCGGCCACGAATGCCGCGCATCGCGCGGCACCTTTATTGC
Source organism: Pseudomonadota bacterium (assembly GCA_025360685.1). GTDB lineage: Bacteria > Pseudomonadota > Alphaproteobacteria > Micropepsales > Micropepsaceae > Rhizomicrobium. Next base: position 7,865 of record JANYBR010000421.1, on the reverse strand, counting down.
GGCAATGCGCCGGGCGTAGACTCGCGCGCGATTCGGTTTGCTTGCGGAGGGCAACATGGATTTCGGCGACTTCAATACGGTTGAGATGCGGATGCTGTGGCTGAGCATCGCGCTGGGATTGGTCCAGCTCCTGCTGGCCGTGCTGTTCAGCCTGGGCGCACGCGGCCTGCCCTGGGGTGCCGGCGCGCGCGACGAGCCCGCGCCGCCGCTGAGCAAGATCGGCGGACGCGTCGAGCGCGCCTTCAAGAATTTCCTCGAGACCTTCGTGTTCTTTGCCGCGGCCGTGCTGATGGCAAACGCGATGGGCAAGCACACGGCGATGTCGGCGCTGGGGGCGGAGATCTTCTTCTGGTCGCGCGTCGCCTATGTGCCGGTTTATGCAGCAGGCATCCCGTTCGTGCGCACTGTGCTGTGGATCGCTTCGCTCGTCGGCATCGGCATGGTGCTGCGCGGAATCTTTCCGGGAATGTAGCCTGCACCGCGGTTGGGCGCCGCGGACGGCAAGGAATTCACAAGCTTTTCCCCATCCCGCCGCAAACACTTGCGCGGCGTGATTTGCGACACCTGTCCCGTGCAAGGCCGGATTTGCGGCGGCATCACACGGAGCAGCATCGTCATGGCAAAAGTCATCCGCGCCGTCGGCACCTTGCTGTGGACCGCCGGCTTTGCCGTGGTGTTGACCGCGCTATCGAGCGTCGTCTGGGGCGGCCTGTTGCTGGCCAATCTCAAGTTCAGTGCGGCCATCCCCTGGGCCGCCGGCGTGATGGCCGTCATCTCCTGGGCGAGCTTCGCCTATTGCGGCGGCAAGTGGGGCCCGGCCCGCACGCAGGCCGCGCGGCGCGATTATCTGCGCGCGAGGCCGGTGTCCGGCGCACTGTTCGCCACCATCGTGACCGCCGGCGTGCTGTGCCTGGTGGCGCTGAGCGGGTTGTGGATCGTCCTGTTCCAGCTGGTAAAAGCGCCGGGCAACAGTGCCGCCGATTTCTCCCACTACCCGCTTGCCACCGTCATCGTCTCGCTGGCGATGGCCGCGATCTCCGGCGCGGTTTCCGAGGAGGCCGGTTTTCGCGGCTACTTCCAGGGCACGTTGGAGAAATACCTGCCGGGCCCGTTCGCCATTCTCGCTTGCGCGCTGGTGATGGCGCCGGAACATGCGGCGACCCAGGGCTTCGTGTGGACGACGATGCTGTTCTATCTGCTCTCCGATGCGATTCTTGGCACCTGTGCCTACATCACCCGCTCGATCGTTCCGGGCATCGTGGTGCATGCCATCGGCCTGTTCGCTTTCTTCGCTCTGGTGTGGCCGCACGATGCTGAGCGCGCGCTGGTCTGGCAGCACGGGGCGGACCAATGGTTATGGATCCATGCAGCGCAGACACTCGTCTTCGGCGGGCTCGGCATTCTCACCTTCGTGCGCGCCGCCCGCCTGGCGCAGCGCAGCAATGCGCGATCCCTGCACGCGCCATCCAGCCTGGCGCTGTCCGCCTGACCCACTTCACGCAAAGGAGCCCGACCATGTCGCACGCCATTTCACTCAGGAACACATCTTCTTTCCGCCTGTTCGGCCTGCCGCTCTACGACATCGCGTTCGGACCGGCACCGGGCGAGCGCCTCGGCCACGCCGTCGGCATCGTCGCGATCGGACAGGTTGCAACCGGAATCATCGCGATCGGCGCCATCGCGCAAGGCGTCTTCGCATTCGGCGCGGTCAGCATCGGCCTCGTCGCGGCAGGTCCCGTCGCGCTCGGCGCGCTGGCGTTCGGCGCGGTCGGTATCGGCATCGACGCGGTCGGCGTGGTGGCGCTCGGCTATCACGCGCTGGGCATCGTCGCCGTCGGCGTCAAGGCGACGGGCCTGGCGGCGGCGAAACTCATGGCGGTGTGAAAAACAAAAAGGGCGGCCGCGTCCGGATCGTCTGTACACTGACAGCATCGCTCCGGCGCCTCCGCCCCAGTCGAAAAGCTACGCGGCCGGCCGACGCAAGACCTTCACGGCCAACCGCGGGCACCTTCGCCTTCGCCGCTACGGTCTTTGTCGACGATCGACCGGTTGCGGACCGAACCTTCGTTGCAAGCTCGCGCTGTAAATGCACAGCGGCCTATCGCGGAAGATCGCTTCGTCCTTGGGCCGACCGGCAAGGGCGCGCGCGAGTGCGCACCCGGACCTGTCTGGTCTCGCGTTGTTGGTCAGAAGGCCATGGCCGTTTTCCCGTTCATCGGGAGAGAGATAGGTAGAGATTATGGGACTACAAGCCCAGACGTAGGAATTTATGGCATATATTTTTGGGGTGCTCGCGGAGCTGCTGGGGTCGCGGAGTTACCTATGGGTCGACGAGCTCCGGCGCTTCGGATGTCGAATCGAAAGCACGACAAACTCGTCTGCCGCCTCGTCGAGCGTGTAGTAAACAACATAGCGGTAGCGACGCGTGATCAGTTTGCGAACTCCGCTCATGGCTTGGCGCCGCCCGATCAGTGGAAAGTTCGACGCCAGCGCGAGCGATTCCAATATTGCGTCGCGCACCCGCCGCGCACCGTGTGAACTTTCCGAGCGGATGTAATCGCCGATTTCGACCAGGTCGCTCGCAGCGCGTGGCGAAAACCGAAGCTTCACTCGTCAAAGTGACGGAAAGCAGCTTCCACATCGGCGGCGGATGCGTATTTTCCGGCTCTGACCTGTTGAAGTCCCTCCAACACTGCCGCGAGGTGCGCAGGATCAATCGGCTCCGGCTCGGAATCGTTGGCAAGCTCCAACATCGCTCGTGCGATCTCGTCTTGGCTGGAAGTCGGCAGCGAGCGAACGGCTTTAAGCGCTTTGTCGAGCAACTTCGTCATGACCAGAGAATAGCGCACTTTCGCCGTATTCGAAAGCTGGACGTGCGGTGCATGCCGAGCGACGATGCATGCGCAATTTACAAAACAAACAACCGGGGAGAACGCCATGACGGAACTTCAGGGCAAGGTTGCCATCATCACGGGCGGCGCAAGCGGCATGGGCAAGGCGGCCTCCATCCTGTTCGCGAAAGAGGGCGCCAACGTCGTGGTGGCAGACCTGAACGTGAAGGGCGGCGAAGAGGTCGCAGCGCAAGCAAGCGCCGGCGGCAACGCTTGCGTGTTCCAGCGCACCGACGTGTCGCTGGAAGCGGACGTGAAGGCGCTGGTGACGCGCGCGGTCGCCGAATTCGGCGGGCTCGACATCATGTTCAACAATGCCGGCATCGGCGGCGCGGTCGGGCCGCTGGAAGAGATCAGCGTCGAGGACTGGGACAAGACGCAGGCCGTTTGCCTGCGCGGCGTGTTCCTGGGGATCAAACATTCGGTCGGCGCGATGCGGGCACGCGGCGGCGGCGCGATCGTCAACACCGCGTCCATCGCTGGTGTGTGGGGCTATCCGATGCTGCACGCCTACAGCGCGGCGAAGGCGGGCGTGGTGAACCTGACACGCTCGGCAGCGCTCGAGTTCGCGGCCGACGGCATCCGCGTCAACTGCATCGCGCCGGGCGGCGTGGCAACGCCCATCGTCGGCGCGATCGGCATCAACAAGGAAACGGTGGAAGCGACCTTGGCGCGCGGCCAACCCGTGCCGCGTGCCGGCCAGCCCGACGACATCGCGTACGCCGCGCTCTATCTCGCAGGCCCGCATGCGGGCTTCGTCACCGGCCACACGCTGGTGGTGGACGGCGGCGCGGTGTCAGGCCCGGCGGGAACGTATCGGCGGCCAGGCGATGCGCGCGGCGCGGGCGCGCAACGCATGCGGTTCGCCGGGCCGAGTTTCGAGCAGGGGTAGAAGACGTGTCACTAACCGCGATCGGTTAGCACGGCCAGTAATGCAGGATTGATGAACAGTTTTTCTCGGCCACTCTTGCGCTCTTCGAGGATACCTTTGTCACAAAGCGCCTTCAAATAGAGGGATGCGGATTGACGTTGTGCAATTCCGGCATCGACTAAATTACCAATTCGGCAGTATGGCTGCACGAAGATGATCTCGGCCAATTCGCGCGAGTATATCCGCGGAGCCTCTTTCTTGATCGTCTCGGCAACTTGATTGAGCAGGTCGCGGATAGCAGCGATTTTTGCAGTCGTCCAATTTGCGGTATCTCGAACGGCCTCGAGAATATAGAGTATCCAATTCTCCCATGAGTTAGATACTGTTACCTCTTGCAGAAGTTGATAATAGGCTGGCCGATTTTGGATGATGTATCGGCTCAGATATAGAACGGGAATTGTTAGAAGCCCCTGCTCGACGAGGAAGAGCAGGTTAAGAACACGGCCCGTGCGCCCGTTGCCGTCCATGAAGGGATGAATCGCTTCGAACTGATAGTGTGCTACCGCCATTCGAATAAGCGGATCCACATCATTTGCGTTGTGAAGGTAATCTTCCCAATTTCCGAGTTTGTCGCGGAGTAGTTTTTCGCCCTCTGGCGGCGTGTAGATTACCTCGCCTGTTTTCTGATTTATGAGAGCAGTCCCTGGCGTGTTGCGGATGTCCATTTCCACGCCTTTCACGGTGCTGCAGATTCTTGCGGCCATGACGGTTGATAACGGCCGCTCTTTCAGTAGGCGGGCGCCAACCTGTATCGCATTTCGATACTTCAGCGCTTCCTTCGTCGCAGGATCAGCGTTGCCACTGTCGCTTGAAGCTAGACGAAACAGACTATCCGCTGTCGTCACTATGTTTTCGATTTCAGAACTTGCTTGGGCCTCAAGAGTAGGAATGCTGTTGATGAGCATTGCTTGGTTGGGAATCAGGCTGCCGGCGACATTTAGTTCGGCAAGGGCGGAGCGGGCCGCAACACATGCTTTTAGAATCCGACGGCTCTCCACGTCGGCGTTGGGGGGAAGTGCGGGTAAATCGTTGTACGGCTTGGTGGGCTCAAACGGCATGGCTTTGATCGTTTCGACATATCTTCTTGATCTGGCTAAACATTCTACATGAGAACTTGATGTGTCGAAACTATTATATGTAGTCGACAAATAAGGATTGTGTGCGCCCTAAACCCCGATCTTCACGTCACAAAACCTCGACTAGATGGCATATTTGACATTAGATGGCATCTAGGATAAGAAATAGCTTTGAACGAGCTAGAAAATGACCGACAATCGATCCAGACAGAGCCTTCTGGAATTCCTAGATTATCTGGGTGACAAGGGGCTAATGGCCAAAAATACGGTCGCCTCCCGAAAGGCCGCAGCCGGAAAAGTTCTCGGTATTCTGCCCGAAGATGAAGCACGCGACGTCACCAAGTTAAACCTGGATGATGTCATGAGGCGATTTCATAACCTCGAAGGCAAAGCCTACACACCTGGTAGCCTGATGACCTATCAGAGTCGTCTTCGGTCGGCGCTGGACGATTTCAAAACATATCTCGATAACCCGATGAACTTTCGCCCCAGCGTGCAAACACGAGAAAGGAGAAAGACCGAGACTAGGAGAGAAACACCATCGCCTGGGCCATCTCCTCTGGAAAGCCGCGAAATGGAGAGTGCGACAAAGGCGCCAGCATCAAGCGCGCTTTCAATCCCAATTCGACCCGATACGACGATATTCGTCCAAGGTCTTCCCTATGACCTTACAGAGAGCGAGGCCTCAAAAATCGCAAACGTGATCAGAGCGATGGCTACTCCTACCGGCACTCAGCATAACCCATAAGGCTCAGCAACCAAGAGCAATTGTCTACTGATCCAAGAAGCTCCGCGGCTTCCGGCTCCGATGCTTCACCCGCCGAACAAGTCGGCGGGCTTCGTCCCCCGATCAAGCCGGGGGACTGAAGGCTAATTATCCAGGAAGCTTCTGAGTTTCCGTGATCTCGACGGATGCTTCAGTTTCCGCAGCGCCTTCGCCTCGATCTGCCTGATACGTTCGCGCGTCACGCTGAACTGCTGGCCGACTTCTTCCAAAGTGTGGTCGGTGTTCATGCCGATGCCGAAGCGCATGCGCAGCACGCGCTCCTCGCGCGGCGTCAAGGTCGCGAGCACGCGCGTCGTGGTCTCGCGCAGGTTGGCCTGGATCGCCGCGTCGATCGGCAGGATCGCGTTGCCGTCCGGAATGAAGTCGCCGAGGTGCGAGTCTTCCTCGTCGCCGATCGGCGTTTCGAGGCTGATCGGCTCCTTGGCGATCTTCAGAACCTTGCGCACCTTTTCCAGCGGCATGGCAAGGCGTTCGGCCAGTTCCTCCGGCGTCGGCTCGCGGCCGATCTCGTGCAGCATCTGGCGCGACGTGCGCACTAGCTTGTTGATCGTCTCGATCATGTGCACCGGGATGCGGATGGTGCGCGCCTGGTCGGCGATGGAGCGGGTGATCGCCTGGCGAATCCACCAGGTGGCATAGGTCGAGAATTTGTAGCCGCGGCGGTATTCGAATTTGTCGACCGCCTTCATCAACCCGATATTGCCTTCCTGGATCAGGTCGAGGAACTGCAGGCCGCGGTTGGTGTATTTCTTGGCGATGGAGATGACGAGGCGCAGATTGGCCTCGATCATTTCCTTTTTCGCCACGCCGGATTCGCGCTCGCCCTTTTGCACCGTCTGTACGTTGCGGCGGAATTCGGTGATCGACTGGCGGGTTTCCTGCGCCAGCGCCTGGATCTCGTCGCGGTGCGCGTTGATCTTCTCGCGCTCGTCCTGGACGAAATCCTTCCAGCCCATGCGCGACAGGCGCCCCACGCGCCGGCCCCAATGCGGGTCGAGTTCGTTGCCGAAATGCTCCTTGAGGAAATCCTCGCGGGCCACGCCATGCGCTTCGGCCAGGCGCAGCAGCCGTCCTTCGAGCGAGACCAGGCGGCGGTTGATGCCGTACATCTGGTCGACCAGCGCTTCGATGCGGTTGTTGTTGAGCTTGAGGCCCTTGACGAGATCCATCGTCTCGTTGCGCAGCTTCTTGAAGCGGCGTTCCTGGCCGGTGGAAAGTTCGTCCGATGCCAGCGCCGCCTCGACGCTCGCATCCTGCAGGCGGCCAAGTTTCTTGTAGAGCGCGGCGATGGCGTCGAGCGCCTCGAGCACCTGGGGTTTCAGCGCCGCTTCCATCGCGGAAAGCGGCAGATTGCCTTCGTCGTCGAAATCATCCGCATCGGCGGCATCGGCGGCGGCAGCCGCTTCGGCGGGATCAGGTTCTTCGCCATCAGCGCGCGGCGCGGGCGCCGGTTTTGGCGGCGGCGGCGGGGGCGCCACGGGGCGCGGCAAAGGATGGCCGGCGGCGGCGGCATTGATGTTGGCCAGATGCGCGGCGGAGCTTGCGGCCTGCGCGGCGGCGGCGGCCTGGCCTTCGGGGCCGACCGCGTACATCGCTTCCAGATCGATGATGTCGCGGAGCAGAACCTTGCCTTCGTTGAGTTCGTCGCGCCACACGGTCAGCGCCTCGAACGTCAAGGGGCTTTCGCACAGCGCGCCGATCATCAGCTCGCGGCCCGCCTCGATGCGCTTGGCGATGGCGATTTCGCCCTCGCGCGACAAGAGCTCGACGCTGCCCATCTCACGCAGGTACATGCGCACCGGATCGTCGGTGCGGTCATATTGTTCGGCGGCGGTGCCTGTCTTGGCGACGACTTCCTTGCCGCCTTCGACAACGGCGGGAAGATCGGCGTCGGCGCCTTCTTCCTGTTCCTCGCTCTCGATGACGTTGATGCCCATCTCGTTGAGCAGGGCCATCGTGTCTTCGATCTGCTCGGAGGAAACCTTGTCCGACGGCAGGACCTTGTTCAGCTCGTCATAGGTGACATAGCCGCGCGTCTTGGCCTTGGCGATCATCTTGCGAACGCCGACGTCGGACATGTCCAGCAGCGGCGAGTCCGCATCGCCGGGCGTGTCTTCGCCTGGCTTGGCGCCCTTGGCGGCAACCTTGGGCGGGATCTTGCCGTTGGCCTTAGCGACCGG